>NZ_JAGTJY010000053.1:10718-31964 GCF_018195695.1 Achromobacter sp. Marseille-Q0513
GCGGTTCCCGGAAAGCTCGATTTCGGCCATCAGTAGGTCCCCAGCAAGGTGTCGATCTTCATGGCGTCGAATACCCACTCGACAATGTCGCCGTCCTTGGCATAGGTCAGATCCGGCTTGCGCTTGAATGCGCAGGAACGGCAGGCCGTCACATCGCCGCTGGCGCTGTTCGTCACGGTGATCAGGTTCTTGCCCCACAGGCGGCTGTCCAGCGACTGCGCGTCGTAGAGCGCCTGCAACTGGACGTTGGTGGGCGACGTCTTCAAGTACCGCAGCGTGACCTGGCCGGACTTGTCGGCATGCAGGCTGTGCATGCCCTCCCCGTCCGCGCCGATCATCATGGTGTTCTTGTCGGCGCCAGGCGCGATCGTGATGCCCTCTTCCGCGTTCGCCGAGCCGTAGCCCAGGCTGAATACCCCGCCGGGGCCTACCAGGCTGGCGGACACGTCCATAAACGAATAAGTTCCAGACATAATTTTCTCTACCCAAGATTGACGAATTCGCCGTGCAGGATCTGCGCAGACGCCGCATAGGCCAAATGTGCTTCATCAGCACTCGCAAATAGACCAAGGTCTTTCAAGACTCCACCCTTCATGACCCTGGCCCTCCACTTGCCTGGGGCGTGCAGGCACACCCCTTTTCTGCCGCACTTGTTGTTCCGCTGTACGCCGCGATTGCACTGGTTTTCAGATTTCGTGCACGTCCTGAGATTGGACAATTTGTTGTTGGCTCGATTGCGGTCAATATGGTCCACATATCGAGGCCACGAATCAGTCGCCAAGGCAATCGCCAGTCGATGCACACCAAATAAGTTCCCGCCGGAGAAGTTCACCACCACATATCCTGTGGTGGGGCTCAACGTACCGGCCGGCTTACCCGCGAATCGGCTATTGAAACAACGCCATCCGCGATCAGTCGCGAAGTGTTGGCGCGGCCGTTCCTTCCATTGCATGAGCCCGCTATCCGGGTCGTAGGACAGTGCCTCATGCAAATACTCAATCGGCAGCGTCTTCATCGGCTTTACCGGTTGACCGTGACCAGAACGTCGACGGTGTGAATGGCGCCGGCCTCCTTGGCGGCGACCTGGAATGGAACAGCCTTGCGCGCCTCGCGGTCGGCTTGCGACTGCGTGGCGATGGCCGGCGCATAGACGTAGTAGCCCTTCGCCAGCGTGTCGCCCTGCTTCAGCGCGCCGAAGCCCGCCGAGTTCCACACGCCCGGGGCCAGATACCCATTGTTGACCGCGGCCGCGCACGCGCCCTCGATCACCGAGGCGATCAGCTGGTTGCCGGCGTCGGTCTGGGGAATCTTGGTGGGGCTGGTGTAGAGCAGGTTGTAGACATCCGTCTGCAGGCGATTGCGGAACCAGATCGCGTTGTAGACCGAGTCGATGAAGATGCCGCTGGGCGTGACGCCGTACTGGATGATCGCCGTGTCGTTGTCGTAGTTGACGAACACGTTGCAGTTCTTCGCCGCCAGCGTATCGGCCTGGCTGCTGGTCAAGGTCTCGGCGACGATGCCGGGCTCCTGCTTGTACATCAGCGTGATGGTCGTGTTGTTGGCGTTGAAGTTCACCGTCAGCATGCGGCCCAGCAACGACACCACCGCGTAGGGGCTGGCGCTGGAGAACTGCGCGATCGAATACTTGTACTTCAGGGCCTTCAGCCGGCTGGCGATATCGTCCTGATTGACCGGGTCCAGCACCTGCGGCGCCTGTGTCGACACGCCGTACAGGTGGCGCTGGTCGGCTTCGATCAGCTCGGCCACGGCCAGGTGCTGGGCGTCTGTCAGCGCGTCGGCGAAGGCCAGGCCCAGGAACTTGTTGGCGAAGCGATCCAGGAACAGCGCCACGGCTGCCGCTGGCGTTTCGGCGACGATGCCGGCCACGGGCGCGGAAGCCTTGTCAACGGTCAGCCCGAGCATGCCGGAGATATCGATCCCAGAGGCCGGCGCCGTGGCATAGCCCAGCGTGGAGCTGGCCCCCGTCGTGTTCGACGTCACCACGAACTGCGAGCCGTTCCAAACCACCGTGGCGCCCGTCAGAGCCGCGCCGATGGTCGACGCGACGCCGTTCAGGTTGGTGGCGGCGGAAAAGTCCAGACCGCTGACGCTCTTCTCGGTGCCATCGACCGACAGCTTGAAGGCGCCCGTCTTGACCGCAGTCCAAACCGACATCTGTTTTTCAGCGGCCGACAGCACGGCGCCGCGCAGGGTGGCCGAGGCCGCGGCTTTGGCCCAGCGGCCGATGTAGAGCTGCGACGGCTGCGGCGTCTGCTGGAAGTACAGCAGCGCGGCGCGGTATTCCGGCGCCGTGATGCCAAAGTCGGCGGCGACGGCGTCGATGCTGCCATAGGAGCGCATACGCTCGCTCGTGTCGATGACGGCGGACGAACCCAGCACCAGCGCGGTGTTGAGATTGGCGCCCTGAGCTGCGAGCGGCGACATGTTGATCGTGACGTTGATCAGACGGGAAACAGGCAGTCCATTGGCCATGGGATCCTCTACCATCAGAAATGAAAAAGGCCACCCGGAGGTGGCCCATTGCGGCGCGCGCGGCTGCTACGGGGAAATGCCCGTCGTAACGCTGCCGGCGGCGGTGTGTGTCGTGACGCCTGCGTTGAGCAGATTGAGCACGGAATAGCTGCGGCTGATCTTGCGCCGCAGGAACACGGTCATGTCATAGCGGCGGACCCATACGTTGTTGACTAGGTCGGGGACTGCGCGAATATCGCCTGTGCCCACCACGGCCATCTCATGTTTGCCCAGTTCCTCCCGATTTTGCGGGATGGCTAGGCCGTCCGCCAGCGCCTGCGCTCGCATCTTCGCCTCCGACCCGTAGAACGTGCAAAGCAGCTCGATACCCTGGTGGCGCCAATACACGTCCCGTCCATCACCGGCCGGATCATGCTGGATCGCCGGCGAGGCATCGGGCGACTGGACCGTGATGCCGATTGCACACCAGTTCTCGGCCGGGTCGGCGGGCTGCTTGGGTGTCGTCGGCTGCCACCGCGCCCGGACCTTGTCATTCGGCAGCCCTGAAATCCCGCGCACCATCTGGACCAGCAGCCGGTCCAGTTCCTGATCCTCTTCCGGTGGCGTCGCGGCCGCTGGAGTCAGATACCCGCCCGTCGAGCTATCGTTCATACATCACCCCGTAAGCGGCGTCTTCAAATCGCAGGTGGCGCACACAAAGCCGCGCCCGAAGTGCGAATAGTCGTTGACGTTGACGACCGTGTAGGTCCGCCCCTGCCACACGACCTCGTCTGCGTCCTGGCCAGCACTGCCATCCGATAGCCGGAAAATCGTGTGGACAGTGATAGACCCGATGATCCGCGACCCGTCCGCGTTGCGATGCAGGACATCGCCCTTGTCGCTGGTCACGACCGCAGCGAACGGATGCGCGGTGGCCGCGTTCGTGGCGAACCCATCGTCGTCGATGGTCTGCGCCATGCGGTTACAGATGAGGCCCGTGTCCATGAAATCCGGATCGAGCAGCACATCAGAGACATCGAGAAGCGCCATGACTACCCCTTCTTGCGGACCACGTAGGTGATCGAGTTTCGATACTGGCCGGTGTCCACCAGCGTGTTCTCGCGCGTGACGCCGCGCCGGCGTCGATCTTCGAGCGTCCGGTCGGCGAGAGCCGGCTGGATGTTGCTGTTGATCTTGGCTTTGACCGCGCTGGCCGCTACGATCCCGGCCCGACTCAGTCGGGTGTCCACCTTCTGCGTGTCACCATCAAGCGCCGCGTTCACGCCGGCCTGCAGCTCAGGCTCGACCTTGGGTCGGGCATCCTGCACGCCGGGCAACAGGTGCGGCCGTGGCGGTAGGTTGTTAGCGGGCGACCCGTGCTCCAGGATGTAGCCGATCTGGGCGTTGGACAACGGGCCTTCGTCTCGGTCCGGCGCGCTGTCAGGCACGCCGACCAGGACCTGCTTCTTGACCAACTCGTTGATCGAGGCCAAGACGCCTTCCAGGCGATCGACTCGAAATTTCCCGCTCATAGCTGTACGCCTCCAGCACCGAACAGCCGCGCCAGCTGCAGGAACCGGATCCCGTAGGTGGTCAGGTTCCAGAACCCGCCATCGTCCAGCGCCACCGCGCCCGCGTCATATGCGACGCTGACCTTGTCGACAGCCTTGGACGTGGCCGGCCCCTTCACGGCCCCCGGCGCAGCGCCTACGGCGGCCGTCTGCTCGTTCTGGCGGCCAATCGCCAGATGGTGGGCGACGAACAGCTCAATGGCATAGGGCAGCATCTCGCCCCACCGGCTCTCAGGAAGCAGCTTTTCCGCCACCCGCAGGTAGAAATCCACCTGCGGGCCCGGGTAGATGGTTTCGCTGGCGAACTCGGGAAAGTCCTGGCGGAAAGTGGCTGCGTCCATCGTGCGTCCCTATTTCGTGGGTTTGGCCTTGCCGGCGGCGGCCTGGTCGGCATTGTCGGCCGCCTTCTCGCGCTCGGCAACGGCGTCTTCCCGTTGCGCGAGTTCGGTCTCCCGCGCGGCTGCCGCCTTCTCGCGCTCTGCGACCTGGTCTTCGAGCTTCTGCAGCTTGTGTGCCCTGGCATCCAGCTCGGCCAGCAGCGCGTCAGCTGCTGCGCTGGTGTCCGGGTCCACAGCCGGCTCATCGCCGATGTGGGCCAGTACATACCAGTGCTTCGCAGTTTCGGCGTCCACCGAGTGGTTGCCGACCGTGAAAAGTCGCTTTTCACCGCCCAGCTGCAGCGTGAATTCGCGGTTGACGTAGATCTTCGGCATGCCGTTCTCCTTAGATACCGTCGCGGTAACCCAGCGTTTCCGGGTAGACGAATTCCACAGCGCCGAGGCGGCCAAAGTAGGTCGTCAACTGGTAGATGCTGCGGTACTCCAGCGGCGTGCGCTGCAGCGGCACCAGGGGGAAGCGGACGCGCTGCTGATCCTGCGTATAGGCCACCATGCGGTTGGCGCTGCTGGCGCCGCGCTGGTAGAGCCACTTCAACGGCTGAATGTCCAGCGGCCGACCGTTGACGCTGTTGGCCAGGCTGTTCTGGCGCAGGAACTCCAGCACCGAGATATTGCCAGCGCTGGACACCAGCGTACCGACCAGCTTGGAATACTGGATCGGCGGCAGCAGCAGCTTGCTGGGGCAGATCGCATAGCCGGATGCGGCCCAAGTGCTGTTGATCAGCTCGTTCACGTCGTCCAGCATCTGCTGCGGCGTGGCCGTGGCCCAGTTGCCCGTCTGCGCATTGCTGGAGTTCGTGACCTTCGGGCTGTTGACCAGACCGTACAGGCCCAGCGTGGCGTCACCGATATAGACCTGCTCATCGATGTCCATGTTGTGCTTGAGCTGCATGCCGGCGTACTTCTGCTGGTCGACGGGTCGGCCCAGCTTCTGCGCAGACTCCAGCTCGGGGATGGCCCAGCCCAGTTCCATGCCCCACAGGGTCAGGGGGCTGGCGGTCTTGCCGATGTCCAGCGCCAGGCCCTGGATGGAGTTGGCGTCCTTGCCGATCCAGCTCTTGCCAGTGGGCGACGGGCCGCCCGCAGCGGCAAAGCTGGAATTGGTGAACGACGAGGTTTCGTCGGCGATGGACACGTCCTCACGCAGGTCGATGTCGCGGGACCAGGTCACGGACGCCAGCGGCGCGTGCAGCGTCTGGTCGAGGCGTTCAAGTTCGCCGATGAGGAAGGCACCGGCCGAGTCGATCGTCTGGCGGTCGAAAGTGATCATGCTGTCCGTGGTCCGGGCACGCGTCAGACGGCGAGTCGCATCCATCACGGCCGCCAGTTCGGTTTTGCTCAGGTTCATGTTTGCTCCGTAGGGGCGAAAAAAAGGCCACCCGAAGGTGGCCCGTTCCCGTGATGGGGATCAGTTGCGAAAGGAGATCTCGACGTTGCCGTCCGCGTCGGCGGCCGACAGAAAGATGGCATTGATGGCGACGGTGTTGGTGCTGTCGGCTGCGCCTTCGAAGCCGCCCAGCGGCTTGCCGGATGCTGCGGCCGCCACGCGCACGTAAACGGGGCCGCCGGCCGCCACGGTGGCGCCGCCATTCAGCTTCACGGTGATGTAGCCGCGGCGCAGGACATCGCCCGGGCCGGAAGTGGGCGGCGTCGCCGTACCCAGGCCGTCAGTGCCCGAATTGGTCGGGAACGGACGCACCAGGACACCGTAAGCGTCGGTGGCAGCTTCACCGCCGGCGAAGGGCACGAACTTGCCTGCGGCCATCTTGCCGACCAGGCCATAGGCCGAGAACGGCAGGGAAGCGTTAAGGATCTGGGCCTCGACGACCGAGTTTTCCTTACGGCTGACATCGCCCGGAATGCCGGACGGCATGCGATAGAGATATGCGACCATGATGGTGGTTCCTTATTTGTTGCCCGTCCGGGCGTCCCAGAACTTGCGGTTCTGCTCGTTGATGCTGCTGACCGTGGAGGGCCGGCCGAAATCCCGCGTGGTGATGCCGCTGCGCACGCCGGACGCGTTGTTTTGGTGGCGGCGCAAGGCTGCCGCGCCGTTGAAGATCGTCGACACCGACGCAGCATCCATCGTGCCGAACTCCGGCGCGCGGCCGGCCAGGAAGGGGTCGATGGCAGCGCGGCCTGCGTCCGTCGCATAGGCCGTTTCCAGGGCCTTGCGCTGGCAGGCGCAAACCGCGTCCGCCGTCTTGACCTTCTTGCTGTCGAAGGTGGGCAGCTTGATGCCAGGGGCCAGGATTTCAGCGCCGGAGCGAACCGTAGCCATGTCGCCGGTATAGGTTTCGCCCTTGGCTTCCGAGTTGTGCTCGGCCTCCTCCGCTTCCAGGACTGTGTCCTTGGTTTCCTTCTCGTCGTCCTTCTCGTCCATCTTGGCTTCCATGTCGCCGACGCGCTTGGTCAGCTTCTGGACAGCGCCAAGGATGGCATCGAGGGTGGCGCCGTCACCGGTCTTGGCCGACTTGTCGTCGTCCTTGTCCTTGTCGTCGTCATCGCCGTCAGCGTCTGCCGTTTCCGCGTCCTCGAGCGCTTCTTCAAGCGCGGCCTCGTCCTTGGACTTGAAGGCCGCGCGGATGCGGTCCCAGGTACTCTTTTTCTTGCTCATATCGCTTTCCTTATCTCCGATTGCGCAACGCGGGCCGCAGCGGCCACGCTCTACCAGCGCCGTGTGGTTGCCGATGATGTTGCGCTGTACCCCGCGCCCGGGTTCAATCTGTTCGTAGTCCGCGTCGTAGCCGCAGGAAACCTCGCGGATTAGCTTCTTCCCTGGTTCCTTAGGGTCGAATCGCACCGCATCGATGGCCGCGCGGTCTGTAATCAACATGTCGGCCAGGATGAAATCCGCGTCCACACCCTCGCCGCGGCGAACGTTCTGGGTGATCCCAACCGCCAATTGCCGCCACGTGTCCGGCGTCACGAACTCGGCGGGGTGGTCCATCGTGACCGGCTTGCCTTCGAAACTGGCTAGGGTCTCCGGCCGGAATACCTCTTCAGGCGTGCGATCGATGCGGATGATCCCGTCTCGTCCAGCCTCGACCGGCACTTCCCCGTCGGCGTACAGCAGCTCGCCGATACGCGCGATCGGTACGCCCTCGCACAGCAGGAATCCGTCATTGGTGACGGACTGCCGCGCGCCAAGACGTTCGACCGTGTAGAAGCCGCTGGCCATTCGGTCAGTGGTATGCATGCTCATTCCTTTGCCAATATCGGCTCTGCCCAGCATCTGCAATTCCAGATTTCGCCCGGGTGGTGCCGCATCCATACGGGCCGCTTGTCGGTCCCCTCGTTGACCATCGGCGGGTCGTTCCAGGCGAACACCTTGCCGTTCATGTGCCTATGACCGGCCCGCACATCAGAATCGCCGGACGTGCGCCATATGTAATGCGTGCTGCCGACCGCCTGGGCGCGCGCCTCTGTGAGCTTGGCGGCCGTCCTGGCCACCTCCGTTCTGGCGATCAGGAGCGCGCGGCTCTCGGCCACCTCCCCTGAACGCATGATTTCCTTGGCGATCTCCGCGGCGCGCGTGCTGTCCAGCAACGCCTCCGACGTCAGGACATGCACGCGCTTGGCGGCCTCGAGCGGGATGCTCTTGATCAGGTCGACCTGCTCGGCCAGCAACTGACGCATCACGCGGCCCGTCTCCGCGTTGCGCAGTTCCTGCTGCAGCGCCGTGGACATGTCGCGCGCGCGCTTCATGAAGGCGTCGCGGTCGCGCCGGTTGACGTCCGTGACCATCTGCAGCGCCGTCGCGTGTGCCCATTCGGTCAAGGTCTCCGCGTAGGCGTTGAGCACGGCCGTCATGGGTGGCACGGCGTTGGGCTCGTCGGGCGGAAACGCATTGATGATCCGCCCGACGTTCTGCGCCACCCGCTTCAACTGCCGCCCATATGGCCCCTCAGCTTTACGGGCATTTACTGGATCACGCCGGTGCGGCTGCTTGCGCCCCTGGTGCTTGTCCCGGGTTCTTCCCGACATCGAGCCCAGGTATGTCGACCTCGCGAGGTTCGGGCGGCTCGTCGTCTGCGGCATCAATCTCTTCCTCGGTAATCGTGGCGAAGACGCCTGTCTTGTGGCCCGATTTGCGCAGCTCAGACAGCGCCGTCTTGCGGCCGATGATGCCCTTGTCGTAGGCGTCAGCAACAGCGGTTTCGACGTCCTTGGCGACTGTCGCCTTCTCGGTGTCCGTCAACTGCCAGCAGGAACGGAACTCAAAGCCGAACTTGTCATCAGGCGGCCGGCCAAGCGAGGACCGGTGGATCACGTCCAGCAGCACGCTCATGCCTGGGCGCAGCTGCTTGTCCTGCCCGTTCGCGACGTTGTCGTAATACGTGCGCAGGTCAGAATCCCCCGAGGCGTTCAGACCGGCGGGGGATTGACCAAAGAGGCGCACCAGCGGGATCTGCAGTGCACCGGATATCTGCTGGCCGAACTGCAGCAGGACGTCGTCCAGGCCGGAAAACGAGTACTGGTGGGCCTCAAACTCGTCGTCGGCGTCCATGAGGGTCATGCCCTCGTTGGACTGAAAGCGGCGGATGAAGTCGATCTGCTTCATCAATCCAGCCTCAGCCGGGCCGCCCTTGGACAGGATATCGCGCAGCTTCTTAACCTTGTAGGTGCGAAGGTGGGCCTTGTAGACCAACTGCGCAGCGCCCTCGGTGGTGCTGTCGAACGCCAGAAGACGGTCCCATAGCCGCTCCAGCACCGACTGGCCCCATAGGTTCTCAGCGATGCGCTGCCAATAGGGAAGCTTCAGGCCTTCCAGCCGGATCACGCGGCTATAGTGCACTCGCTGGCCGGCCAGGGCCGGCGCGGCAATCAGCACGTCGTAATACTCTGGCTTTCCCAGATCGGGACCGTAATCTCGGACCAGATGCGTCAGAGATGGCTGGACCAGCCAGCGGTCCAATGCCAGCAGCCCCTTGAACTGACCCTGTTTGATCGTGTCCAGCTTGAGGGGGGTACTCACATCCTGGCCGTCGATCAGCATGACCGCGATCGAGCCACCGTACAGGCGTGACCACTTCACGGTGTCGCACAGGGCGTCCCATACCTGGAATTGCTCGATGGTGGACTGGATACGCTCGACGTCGTCCGGGTCAATGTCGCTGGCCAGCTCGATACCGGCACGCGTCATGTCTTCGGCGACAGCATCCACGGCCATCCCACAGATCCATGACGAGCGATAAGCCGCTTCCATCTGGATGCGGTTCCGGCTGACCAGGTCGAACGTGTAACGCCCCTGGGACGCTTGGTTGTTCGCCTGGATGCCGACGCGCGCTTCGATATTGGCGAAGGAATCGCGGGCCGGCGCGGTGACAGTGGCCGGGGCGTCTTTACGCGCCGCGACCTTTCCGAATGAGCGACGGCCCATGGTTTTCCTTATGCTGCAAGTCGCGCCCAGACCTCCAGGCTGCGATCACGGGGCGCAAAGCACATGATGAGCGCGTCCGCGAGGTTTGGAGACTTGACCGGGCCGCCCTCACGATTGGGCTTGGCTAGGTCCTTCTTGCTTTCGACTTTCACGCGGCCATTCTGGTCATAGTCGCGTTTCGGGGTTGATAGCTCGTCGATCAGCTTCTCCAAATGCGGACAATCGCTGGATATGCTGATCAACTGATCGTCGGTGAACTTCTCGCCGCGGTGCACCGCGTTGTAGGTGTTCCGGAAGCGATCAGCCACTTGCCACCATGCCTGGGCCTTGACGTTCGAGAACATGTCCTTGTTTGTCGTGCCAGGCATGTACTCTTCATCCGGCTCGAACACGGCACCGCCGGCGTTGAATTTCTCGTACAGCACGGGCTGGTTGTCGCCTTCCTCGCGCCGTGCGTCGTTGATCTCGCCGAACTTGGCTCCGCATCCGGCGCCGACGCCGATGGAGTCATAGGTAACGCCCGCGCTGCGCTCGCGGGCGGCAGCGTAGGTCCGCGTGCAGCTCTTCAGCAGCTCGTCCTCGGCCGCCTTCCATTCGTCCGCCCAGGACACCACCGAACCGTGCGCGTAGACGTTGGCGCACTTGTCCTCACCGCTGTCGGCCACGTCGAAACCGATGCGCTTGGCGCCAGCAGGCTCGAAGCCCAGCTTCAGGTGCGCGTCAATCGCGGCCATGATCCAGGCCCGACGGATAATCACCCCGTCGTCACTGTCGCGAGGCACGCCCAGGTACACATGGGCGTATTCGTCATAGTCCTCGGCCTTCGCCGCCTCGATGATGTCGCGCATCGTCTGCGAGAGAAACGGGTTCTCGTCGTAGTTGATTTGGCGCACCACCGTGTTGGGCGGCGGGTTCAGCACGAAGCGCTTGTAGGCGAAGTCGGTCGCCAGCTTGGGGTTGAAGATGATCCAGATCTGTGACCCCGCCTTGCGGATCGTCGGCTCCAGAATCTCCCACTGCTCGGCGGTCAGGTTATGAGCTTCCTCAATCCAGAGAATGTCAATCCCTTCCAGCGACTTGATTTCGTCGATCGAGCGCCACAGACCGTAGAACAAGAATTCCGTCTTGGTCCTGCGGTGGTGGATCTTGTTGTCCAGGATCCGGAACTGTGGGTTCAGCCCGAATCTCTCGATCTGGGTCTTCAGCAGCGTATAGACAGACTCTTCGATCTTGTTCTGGAACTGCCGCACGCACAGGATGCGCAGCTTGTACTTGCCCGCTAGGAACGTGGCAAACCCTGCGGCGTCCCACGACTTCGTAGACGCGCGGCCGCCGACCAGCACACGATTGCGCGCCGGCTGCAGCCAGAACTCTCTAAGAGCCGGGTTGAGCGTGGGTTTAGGTGGCCGAGTCCCCATAGAAGTGTTCCAGGCCCGCCGGGGCTTCGTCGTCGCCGCGGTTCAGGCCGTCGATCTGTTCCTTGTTCGCCCGGAGCAGATTGAGGCCGATCTCGCTGGCTGAATTGGCCATCTTGGTCAGGAGCGCGACACCCTTCAGCGCCTCGACGCTCTCCGAATTTGTTGGGGCGGTGTCGTCGATCTTTTCGGACTCGGTGTGTGCGATCAATGCCAAGCGGTGCGCCGTAGCGCTCCCATATCGGGCGGCGCCGGCCAGGTGCTCCGATATCGCCTTCAGGTCATCGGCAAGTGAACGGGCAGCAATCTGTTCAGAAACGTTCAGATTCGCCATCGCTCGGTCAGCCGCAACCAGTTGATTTGCAACGGCTTTAATGGTTTCCGTGCGTTTTGAAAACCGGCTGGATACGGCGCCCTTGCTGACGCCGAACTCGCGCGCCAACGCTGATGTGGATTCACCTGCCAGCAGGCGCTTGCCGATGGCCTCCCATTGGGCGTCCGTCAGCTTCGAAGGTCGTCCCATGCCTATTCCACCTTTGCTTTGATGCCCCTCTCAACCAGCCAAATGGCGCGGCCGATGCTGGGGCGATGGCCGGTAATCCGATGCCGCAGGTTCAGCCACCACACGTAGGCGCGGAGCCACCAGGCGACCGTGACCGTAAGCTGTAGCTCGAGTTTGGCCATGTTGAATCCTCGGTTGCCCCCATCCGGCTACCCGCCACGGCGGGCTGGGTGCGGCGGTTCTCGTCGTGCAGGCCACCGGCGACAAGACCGGCAAGAAGTGTCCCGCGCATTTGCCCCTGCGCGGGCGCCAGGCCTGCTGAGGCGACTCATGGGGTGTGGTCAGTGCTTCAGCTCGCCGTCGATGGCGATCATGAAGCCGGGGTGTTCGAATTCGGGATTGATGGCCTGCATGCAGGCGACTGCGCCGGACCATACCCAGTCAGCCGCGTCCAGCGTCCATTCCGGCCACCAGTTGCGCACGGCCACACGACACTCGCCATAGGGATCGCCCAGGTAGACCGGGACGATCTTGTACATCCGGCCGTAGTGCGTGTAGTCCTGCGCCAGCTGCTCCGGCGTCAGGCGTTTGAGAATGGCCATCCGGCCTCCAGGTAGTTTGTGGGGCCCCTCCCCAGCTGACATCCCGTCGCGGGTGGAGTTGTCGGGCGGCGCCGGTCGGAGCCAGCGATACGGGGCTATCCCCGAGTGCAGCATTGGCCATTGGCGCGCTGCTGGCTGGTCGATTGCGGCGGCTGTTCCCACAGAGCAGAGGCCGGAGCATGACGTCTGCCTGCCGGTGCCCATGCGGCCCGGCGGACGGTTCTCTCTGGCCTCTGCTCTCTGGAAACAAAAAACCGCCCGAAGGCGGTCGAGACTTTAATCAGTGGTTGCTCGTGATTGTCGGGCTGCCTTTTCTTCCGGGGTAGTTCCGTTCACGGGCTGCTCAGGGAGCGGCGGCAATTGCCGCCAGGCAGCCCCCCGTGGGCCTTCTGCGTATGCCCACACTCCGCCTTCTTTATCAAGCGCATACAGGATGGCACCCGAGTCCTGGTCTCTGCGCGGTGCAGTCGCAATCTGAACAATAATCGGCGGCATATGACACTCCGAGTTTAGGAGGATCTATTCCAACATGAAATTGCGCTCGGACTGTAAGTGCCCAAGAAAAAAGCCCCAGGCTTAAGCATGGGGCTCAGTTTCTTCCGGACGCACGATGCCCGCCATGGGCATCGGGTCACGTCGTTAGACGGTAGTCAGGTTGTCTTGGCGGCGATTATGCACCCGCATTGCGTACTGCGCAACAAAATCTTCGAAGTTGCCGACGGCGCGCACCAGAATGTCGTCGTACTCCCGCAGCCTGATGCCCTGAGCGCGGCATGTGGCTTTCCAGTAGGCGCGCTGGACGTAGTGGGCGCGCAGCAGCTCGCGGTGCTGGTGCAGCATGCGGTAGACGGAGTTGCGCCAAGCGGCCTCGATGAAGCCGGCGTCTGCCTCGTCCAGCTCCTTCTCCGGCTCTTCTCCGCGGGGCAACTTGCCGGCCTGCTTGGCCAGCATGCGACAGATTTCGTAGGTGGGCGAGACGCCGTAGCCGCCGCGGCTTCGCATGACGTCGCCCCAGTTCTCAAGGCGCTCGTGGAAATCGGCGGGCAGCCGGTACAGCAGCAGTTTAGGGATGCTCATGGCGCGGTGCGCTCCTCGTACTTCGAACAACGTTGGCCGATCTCCTCGCCCAGGGCGCAGCGCAGGACGCGCCGGCCGCCGAAGGGACTGGTGATCAGCCTGATCTGGGTGCAGCCCGCGCAGGTGCGCGCAGACGGCGGTTCTTGGCGGCGCTCCAGCACCTTGAGCGGATCTCCGCGGTCGGATTGGCGGGCCCAGGTCATCAATCTTTCCCCCGCCGTCCACCCGAGAGGGACGGCGTCATGGGTTGCGCCTCGCGCGCTCGCACGCCATTTAGCCGCAGCCCGACAGATGACAGACTGAGCGGCGGTCGCGTCAGCACGTCGACGGTGCGCGGGCCGGCGACGAAGACCGGAATGTCCACACCGCTGAGCGTCTGGGGCTTCTGCGGCCGCGCGCGGGAACGCTGCGGCTTCGGCTTGGGCCGCTCGACTACCGGCTCGGCTTGGCCATACTGCAGCAGGCCGGCCATGATGGTCGCCTCCAGCCATCGGTTGAAGGCCTGGCGCGGAGTCTGGCCGACGCTCAGGGATTCGCCCGACTGGCAGCGCCACACGCCGCCGATGAGTTTGATGCGGGGCTTGTTCATGCCTTGCACTCCTGCGCCACGGCGCCAAAGAGGTCGGTCTGCGGTTGCTCGACGGCCAGCGGGGTGACGACCGCCACGAGCCGCGCGCCGAACTCGTCCGGCTCGGCCCGGCGGGCGCTGATCTCGCGCACCCAGGCGTCATCCTGGAAAACGACGTCCTTCAGGCTGTCCAGCACCACCTTCTGGGCGTTGTCCAGGTCCAGGCATTGCACGGTGTCGTCCCAGGCCGCGCCTTCCTTGCGCATGCGCTTCTGCCAGTCCTGCGGGCGGTTCGGGTACAGGGTGAACTCCACCCGCACCCGGCCGGCGATTGGCTTGCGCACGCCGGCCACCACCGCCAGCTTCTGCACCTGGGCCTTGTAGGCCTTGGCCTCGGGCGTGACGTAGGTGCTGGTGAATGCCGGCTTTCCCCGCGGCGTGACCGTGCGGCTGGCCCAGTAGCGGTTCGCGCTGATCGGGTACGGCAGTGTCAGCAACACGGCATGCGCCCCTTGCGCGCGCGCGTAGCTGCCCGCCAGCGTGCCGGCCATCGGGTCGTAGGGGTCGGTGAGGTTCGGTGAAGCGTTCATGCGAGGGCTCCGATCATGTCGATGGGTTGGCGACGCTGGTCGCTGGTGAATTGCAGGCTGTCGGCGTGGCGCCAGAGGCTGATGCGCCCTTCCCACTCGCCGTGACGGTTCTTGTCGCAGATCAGCATCGTGTCGGGCAGCTTGAGCGTTTCGTCCGACAGCTCGCCGCCATTGCGCAGTTCCACTTCGGCGATGCGTTCCTTTTTCTTGTTTCTCCAGACGGTGAGCATCTGGTCGACCTGGTCGACGATGGCGCCGGAGCCCTTGGCCGAAAACTTGCCCGGGACGGCGTCCTCGTTCTCGCCCTTCTTGGCGTGGTGCACCAGGTGGATGTGCATGCCCAGGTCGCGCGCCAGCGTGCAGAGCATGTCCACGAAGTCCTTCTGGCCGTTGTAGTCGTCCTCGCAGCGGACGCACTTCATCAGGCTGTCGATCACCAGGTGGCGGACCTTGAGGCGGTCGGCGCAGTAGCGCGCCACGGCGTACAGCATGGCCGGCTTGACCGTGCCCTGCTGGTCGTACAGCCACAGGCGGTCCCGCGACCAGTCGATGAGGCGGTCGACGGCCTGCACGCTCGGCCGGCTGTTCATGGCGGTCTGGCGCAGCATGCGCTTGAGGGTGGACTGGGGCTTCATCTCGAACGAGGCGATGCACACCCGCTCGTCCTGGCAGGCGAAGCCGATGCAGGCCTGGCCCAGCAGCTCGCTTTTGCCGTGGCCGTTGATGCCCTGCCACAGCGTCACCTCGCCCGGGCGGAAGCGCAGCAGGTCGTGGGTCTTGGCCCAGGGCAGCTTCGCGCCCGTGACCTGCTCGCCGTGCTCGACGGCGCGCGCCAGCTCGTCGCGCCAAGCCTCGGCGGCCAGCACCTTGGCCTGGGGCTCGGTTTCGGCCATGTAGGCCTCGAAGTCGACGTCGGCGGGGCTGATGATCTGGCTCATGCTGGGAATTCCTCGATGGTGGCGCCGGGCTGCCAGATGGCCAGCCCCCAGTCGCCGGACGCGATGACCTTGGCGGGCGAGCATTCGGCCAGGCGGCGCAACACCTGCAGCGCCCGGGCCCGCGTCGGCGCCAGCAGGTGCACGACCGTGCCCACCACCGTGCGCAGGTCCAGCGTGGCCACGTTCTCGTCGTCGTGGATGTGGATCTCGGCATGGCCAACCCAGCGACCATCCGTCATCCGGCCGATCATGGCCTCGGGGTGGGTAAAGCTGCCGTGGCGCTGGCCGGCAGGCACGCAGGCCACCCAGACGTCGACAGGTCTGTAGCCCGCCATCCGGGCATCGAAGAGGGTCTGGTGTCCGATCACACTGCCCCCGTCCACGGTTGGTCTTCTCCGGGAACCGCCGGCGCGGCGCCGCCCTTGATCTCGTAGAACGAGTCCCAGGCGTGCAGGACGGACTGTCCGATTACCGCGGCCGCGTCGTGGCCGGCAGATCGCAGCGTGTCCAGCTTGGTCACCGCCAGCTTGCGGGCGGCGTCGGTCATGGGCTTTTTCTTCTTCCGCCGCATTTCCTCGAACTGCTGCCAGGGTTCGGCAGGAACCCAGTCTGGCAACGTCCAGCCCTCCACCCCCGGCAGGGGGCTTTGGGGGTTATCTTTTTCTTCTCTATTCTTCTCTTCTCTAGTCCGCTTTTTGTCCGCTTGTGAAGCGGACAGATTTCGGTCGTTTCTCTTCCTGTCTGCGTCCTGCGCGCGCTTCTTGGCGGACTGCCCGTTATGCTCGTCAAACTCGGGCATATAGAGGGAATTTCCGTCAAATGCCAGCCAGCCGACGGAAATCATGGCGTCCGAAAATCCGGGAAAGCCGACGGTCTCGTCCATCACCTTGGGCGTATAGCCTTCCAACTTTCCATCGACCGAGTGGGCATCGAAGATCCCCCAAACGGACAAAAGTCCGCCAATCACGCGCAGTCTGTCCGCTTGGCAAGCGGACGCAATGCGGACAACTTTCGGATGCGTCGGCAGGTCGACGCGCATCTTGATCCAGTCAGCAGCCATGGGCGGCTCCCTCTTTCATCTTCTCGGCGCGCACGGGCTCCCACCGGGTGTATGCCCAGTCGAAGGTGGCGCGCTTGATTTCTCGATCGATCCCGCTCTGGTCGTAGAGCGCATGGCAGAAGTGGCAGGCGGGAACGGTGAAACGGTCGTGAACCTTCAGGCCCATGCCCTTGCCCTCGTTCTGGTGGGCAGGCACAACCGTGGGGTCCTTTTCGTAGCTGCGGCAGCCAGGGAAGCGCAGGTAGCAGCACTCGCCTTTGATCGCGGCGGTGTACTCGGGCGCATGGCCGGGGCGCTTCTTCGGCGCGCGGCGCTTGATGGGGGTGCGCTGGAGGCCGGTGGTGGCCTTCAGCGGGGTCTTGCGGGTCAGTGGAGCGGATCTCATAGCCCCACTGTCCCGCAGACCGGTAGTCGGAATCCCGACTTTTTTCATGGCCGGCCCTCCCTACTGCGGAACTCGACGCCGAGCTCGGCGCCGGCGGCTTCCACCTGGGTCAGGTACTGGGCCATGCCCTTGACGGTCAGCATGGTGGTGCTGCCCACCAGCGCGCGATCGCCGCGCGGGGTGATCTGCCACTTCACGTAGCCTTCCTTGCACAGCTCCGGGTCGTACTCCTCGGGTAGGAAGTCGCGTTTGAACTGCTCGTGCCACACCTCTGCCGTGAAGCGCTGGCCCTGCACCCAGGCCTGTTCGGCGATATCGCGCAAGGGGCCTGCCCACATCAGGTCGTTCTGGCTCTTCTTGCGGGGCTTGACGCGCTCGCGCACCACCACCTCCAGCGGCTCGTCGGCGTCCAGCGGCAAGTTGGGCAGCAGCGATTGAATGGCGGCCAACTGGCTCTCCCCGTACAGCAGGAAGGATTTCGGGTTCAGCAGGCGCTGGCGCATGTCAGCGGTCCCAGCCGCACTCGCCGCGGCCCTCACTGGCGCAGACGCACGCGGCGCCCGTCTTGCCCAGCTCGCGGATCGCATTCAGGTAGCGGCGCGTCACAGGCACCATGTCCAGCGCGCCGATGGCGGCGTCCAGCTTGTCGATGGTCACGCCCTGGGTGCCCGACAGGAACCGGCTCACCTGGCTATCGTCCCAGCCCAGCGCCTCCATGACCGCCGGCTTGAGCCGTGGATCGGTCAGGTACTGCCGGAACGAGCGCCCCATTGAGGGCGCTTGAGGAACCTGCGAGATGGGGATAGGTGCGTTCATCGAGATACAGCCTTGAACAAAAGAGCCTGAGTGCGCTTGAGCGCGGAGCCGCGCACACTGGCGGCATGAAAAATCTGACCGATACCGAAAAGCTGCTGATCACCGCCCAGGACATGGCCCGGCGCACGTTCGTGGATCCGAGCGAAGCCGCGGTGATGGACCTCTTCCGCGAACTGTGCGCCGAGCGCGACCGCATGGCGTGGGCGACCGAGGGGCGCGAATCGGCGACGGTGCATTGATGCGGTCATACGCCCTCCTCGCCGTGGTTCCCGCGCAACGTAGAATCGGGAGTTCTCACACAGCCCTTTCCTACGTTGGGGGAACTCGTATGGATCTGATCTGCACAACCCTTCCCTGGAGCTGCGGCCCCATCGGATGGGGCGCGGCAATCTTGGCCATGATTGGCCTGATCACCGGGTTGATTGCTGGATTTCAGAAGCTCGGCAGATGGCTGCTGGCACCCTTCTTGTGGATGCGATCTATGTTTCTCTTGAAACGCACGAATGCGCTCCTGATTGCGGAGAATGCGCTGCTCCGTGAGGAAAATGCGGCGCTCAAGGCAGCGCTTCTGGCCCTCAAGGCAGAGCTTGCCCAGATCACCGAGCGCCTTGATGACCGGAAACGTTGGGAGGAATACACCACTGTTCGCGGCGGCGTTGTGCTTCGTAGCAAGAATGCAGATGATCCGACCAGACCAGTCATCTACGCGTGCATAAACTGCTCCCGTGCAGGCGGGGAAACGATTCTCCAGCATGACCGATACCGCGCTTGGCTTGTCTGTAAAGACCACGGAAAAGTAGGTTCCGACGAGCCAGATAGGTCTGCGGAAAACATGCAAAAGATGATGGACAGGCTTGGGCCGGAGCGCGGTCCGGGTGGCAGGATGAGGCGATGACATCACGCCGCCTCCTGCGCCGGGGCGGGCTCGGGCGGCGGCAGCGAGCGGGCCAGCTCGGCCAGCTTCAGGGCGTCGTTGGCGCCAGCGGAAGGCGCGCCCGCCTCCCAACGAGAGAGGCGCGGCTGCGGAATGCCTGTGCGTCGGGAGATTTCCGACTGGGTCAATCCGGCTGCGCGAATGCGCTTGATGAGGTCGGTAGCGGTGTCCATGGGCGTCAGATTATACGTTTCCGAATAACCATGCAATACCCAATCGAATTATTCATTCATGCATAGTTTCGCCATGAACTCCCGTGAATTCTTGGCGGCGCTGATGTCGCGCGCCGGCGACACCGCGAACTCCCTTGCACGCAAGGCGAAGGTGCCGCAGCCCACCATCTACCGATTTCTGTCTGGAACGGCGGCCGAGCCGCGCGTTTCCACCTTCGAGCCGATCGCCCGCTATTACGGTGTTCCGGTCGAGGCCTTTCTGAGCGACCGCGCGCGCGCCGACCTGGTGGCGACGATGTTCAGTGGAGAGGACGACAAGACTCTGAAAGCGCTGCCCGCAGCCGCGCCACAGGACGATGTGCCGATACCCCAATTCGACACTGGCGGCAAGATGGGCGACGGCCTCGAACTGCGAGATCAGCCTGGGCTCATCAAGAGCTGGCGTGTGGATCAGGCGTGGCTGGCGCAGAACGTGCGCGGCGCCACGTCAGCCAGCAATCTGTGCATCGTGACGGGCTTCGGCGACTCGATGCGCCCGATGTTCAACCCAGGCGATCCCCTCCTGGTCGACCGCGGCGTCATTATGGCCGACTACGACGCCGTCTACTTCTTCCGCGTGGATGGCGAGGGGTTCATCAAGCGCCTGCAGAAGATCCCCGGCAAGGGCCTGATGGCCCTGTCGGAGAACCCGGCCTACCAGGCCTGGGTGGTGGAACCCACCATGGATTTCGAGGTCTTCGGCCGCGTGCTGAAGGTCTGGCGCAGCGAAGATTTTTAGGCCGTTAAAGCCGGGAGCACTGGTGTCAGTCTCCCGGCGCGCACTGCACCCACTTGCGTTGGTAGCCCAAGTCATTGGCATGGCCCCAGCACCAGCCCACATATCGGATTTGCTTCATGATTAACTCGCGCTCGCTGCACGCTACTTCAGTCGCTTGAGAGTTGGCGGCACCCCCACGACATAGCGTATCCAGCCGGTCTGCCTCGGCGAGCATTCCAGAGACTTCCGAACGCGGCCGCGCGCTGTTCCCGGTAGGCAAATTGCCCTCGAATCGGCAATCGAGGATGGGGGTTTGGAAGGCCATGCCGAGCCCAACACACCGTCTCTGGATGGACTCGCCCCGCCGCAGTTGCGCCAGCATGCCTTCCTGAGCTGTGGCGAAAACCAGCTTGACAGATCGGTACGGATCATCGGCCCACAAAGCCACGTATGGATCCCCTCCTGCATCTCTCCCCACTTCCTGAACCACGCCGCGAATGTCCACTGGCTTGCCCCTATATTTCGCGTCGGCGGCGATGCCGTTGGCGAGATACGCACGTAGCAGTTCTCCCGCCAACAAGGAATTATCTGAGCCGGCGGGTTTTCGGGCCGGTGCAGTCGAGATCCGGGAATTCTTCGCCAGCGCCTGATACTGGGGCGTGATGTTGTTGTACCACTCCTCCAAGCAATCGCTATCTCGGCAGTTTTCTTGACGCCATTTGAGATCTGCCTGCGCGCGGGTCGATAGCGCCTTCAAATCGCCACTCCCCGCCTTTGCAGCCGCATAAGCACGTGCAAACTTGGCGTCCAGGTTAAGCAATGTCTGGTCGCTGCACACGAGCCGATCTACGACTGTCGGCTTGGCATTGCAGTCCACACTGGTCTGCGCAGACGCGAAGGACGGCGCGGCCCCCGCAATAAGCGCACACAACCAGATACCCCACAGCTTCGACTCCATAAGACCTCCGAAAATCCCCCCCGCATCATAAGCCGAGCGACGCTATAGCCGCACTTGGGGCACTGACGACGGTCGGGAATACCCTTACGAATTATTTATTCGTTTTCGTATTGACTTGATCTATTCGTTTGCGCATAATTCTCCCAACACCTCCCCACCCCGGGGAGAACGGGAGAAACAGCATGGCGTACGACGTTGAGAAGGACTGGACCACCGAAGCAGGCTTTCGCGCCGTGGTCATCATGGTGCGCGATTCGCACCGCTGCGGGTATGTGGGCGTGCCGGCTTCGCACCCGCTTTTCGGCGCCGACTACAACCAGCCGCATCCGGCCCTGACGCCGCCTGCCGAAGGCGAGCCTGTTGGTAAGCGCGGCATGATCGCGGTCTTCTGCGCAGCCGGAGATGCCAGCCGCCTGACCGCCCCTGATTTGGCGTTCGACGTGCACGGCAGCGTCACCTACTCGGGCAAGAGCGAGCGCTATCCGGTTCCGTCGGCTCTGTGGTGGTTCGGCTTTGACTGCGCCCACGCTGGCGACCGCTCCCACGGCGGCAGCACTGGCGTGATGCGCTCCCTGGACTACTGCATCGACGAGTGCGAATCCCTCGCTGCCCAGATCGTCGCCAAGACGACCCTCCCCGCCTAACCC
>NZ_JAGTJY010000540.1:0-439 GCF_018195695.1 Achromobacter sp. Marseille-Q0513
CGCCAAAGGTGCGTGCCAGCTCGAACTTGGACGGATTGGTGTCCACGGCGATGATGCGCCCGGCCTTGGCCTGGCGCGCACCCTGAATCACCGCCAGACCGATGCCGCCCAGGCCGAACACTGCGACCGAGTCGCCGGGTTGCACTTTCGCAGTGTTATGCACCGCACCGATGCCGGTGGTGACGCCGCAACCCAGCAGGCAGACGTGTTCCGGATTGGCCTGCGGATTGACTTTCGCCAGCGAAACCTCCGCGACGACGGTGTATTCGCTGAAAGTCGAGCAGCCCATGTAGTGATAGATCGGCTGGCCGTTGTAGGAAAAGCGCGTGGTGCCGTCCGGCATCACGCCCTTGCCCTGGGTGGCGCGCACGGCCACACACAGATTGGTCTTGCCCGACTTGCAGAATAGGCACTCGCCGCATTCGGCGGTGTAGAGCGG
>NZ_JAGTJY010000541.1:0-438 GCF_018195695.1 Achromobacter sp. Marseille-Q0513
TAGCATTAATAATAGAAGTGAAGAATAAGATAAAGAGCTGAACATTCCGCTGTTGACGCCGCCACGAGACGCGAAATGGGCGGCCGCCAGATCATGAATGCGTGACCCTGCCATTGCCGGCCGCACCCGGCGCGGCGACGCGCGATCCTCCTGCCCTATCCCCTGTAGGTTCCCCTTTCCCATGAAAGACTCTCTCAACGCACCGCCCGCAGGCGCGGTGGATCGTGGACTCGCCCTCGAGGCGCTCATGCGGCCGCTGGCCGAATTCATGACAGACGATGCCGTTCGCGAGATCACTATTCCGCGACCAGGCGACCTGTTCGCACTGCGCCACGGGCGTTGGTGCCTGCATGAGATGTCGGTGCTGTCCTTCGGCTATCTGCAAGCGCTTATCGAAGCCACCGCCAGCTACAACGGCGTGAACTTCCTGCCCATCAT
>NZ_JAGTJY010000542.1:0-436 GCF_018195695.1 Achromobacter sp. Marseille-Q0513
TCATACGGCTTGGTATCTGGCAACGTATCCGGATACCGCCGCCAGCGGAATCAACCCATTCGCACACTATGTCGCCAACGGCGCACGCGAACTGCGCAATCCGTGCCGGCTCTTTGACGCGAAATGGTACGCCGAACGCTATCCCGATGTGCCCGCCGACCATGGCAATGCGCTGAAGCACTACTGCACACACGGAGCCAGGGAGGGCCGGGATCCTCATCCTCTCTTCAATACCAAGTGGTATCTGGATACCTACCCGGAGGCGCTCGAGTACGGTTTCGATCCGCTATCCCATTTTCTCCATCACGGAGAATCGGCAGGCTATGCCCCAGGCCCCACGTTCAACCCGGAATGGTACAAGCTACGCCACCCCGATCTGGTTCACTGGCCCGACAGCCTGCTAGCGCACTACCTTGCATTTGGCATGGCTGAAGGT
>NZ_JAGTJY010000543.1:0-436 GCF_018195695.1 Achromobacter sp. Marseille-Q0513
CCGTTGGGGCAGGGCACTACGGATGCGAGCGGACAGCTGTTTGATGTCGAGGACGGCCTAGCCGTGTCGACGTGTTAGCTGTCGCTTGCGACAAGTCCGGGCGTGGGGAAGGCTGAAGCCATTCCCTTATATCCCGAGCGAACCAGCACAACTTGCGCCTGCCTGGGAAGGCGCGTTGCGGGAGCTGGCCCCGTAGCGCCATCTGTCGAACGGCTTGAGGAGTGATGTTTAGGAGTTGGGCGACTTCATCCACGATGAGGATTGCTTCAGGCGCGAAGCGTCCAAATCGCTCACGAAAATCAGAATTTGCTTGGAGCATGGGCATCGGTTATCCCTTGAATTGCGTTTTCATGCTTGGTGCTATTGCGTGATGCTCGGCATAACTCTAGGATTCTGAAGCGGCATTTTCTACGGCCAGTTTTCTACATTCCAAATG
>NZ_JAGTJY010000544.1:0-435 GCF_018195695.1 Achromobacter sp. Marseille-Q0513
AACAGAAGGCCGTGTCCGACCAGATCCTGGCCGCCACCGGCCAGCGCTTCCTGGAAAAGTTCAGCGATAACGACGCGCAGTACAAGGCCCTGCTTGCCGCCGGCGCCAAATTCGCGCAGGACAAGGGCATCAAGCTTGGCGTCGCGCTGACCGAGGCGCAGCAGCGCCAATTGACCACCGACCTGGTCTGGCTGGTCGAACAGGCCGTGACCCTGCCCGACGGCAGCACCGAGACCGTGCTGGTTCCGCAGGTCTACCTGTTGGTGCGCGAAGGCGACCTGAAGGGCGACGGCACGCTGCTGGCGGGCCGCAGCGTCACCATCGTCGTGGACGGCAATGCCACCAACAGCGGCACCATCGGCGCGCGCGAGGCCACGGTCATCACCGCCAGCAACATCGTCAACCAGGCCGGCGGCACCATCCAGGGCGGCAGCG
>NZ_JAGTJY010000545.1:0-434 GCF_018195695.1 Achromobacter sp. Marseille-Q0513
TCCCTGTCCCAGATGTCCAGTCAACATGTTCGCCGTGTTCTCCGGCGTAGTAGCCTCTTGAAAATCGCGCATCCGACCCGATGTAGCTGCGTGACAGGTATTGCTGTCAACAATCTAACGAATGAGAGAGACCGATGACGATTCGCTTTTGGACCGCCAACCCGCAAGGCCTGCTCGACAAGTTCAAAGAATTGATTGAGCAAGAAGAGCCGAAAGGCCGTATCAATACCTGGGAACAGCACGATGGGGGATTCCGTCACACCGCTAAAGACTGGAAGGAGTTGGGGTTGTTCAAATCGGCTATTGCCGAAGACAAGAAAAGTCTGATTTTCAATATGACCGTCAACAAGGGTGAGTACACCTATGCGTACTATCACGGCCATCTTTTGCAGACCTTTATTGAGCATCTGGGAGCCCATTTTCAACAGGCAACC
>NZ_JAGTJY010000546.1:0-434 GCF_018195695.1 Achromobacter sp. Marseille-Q0513
GTGTGCATAGCCGAAGATGGCGGCGAATTCCTCATGTACATCCGCATCGACCCGATTGAATAGCACGCGCACGCGCTCGGCGGGTACGCCGATAGCCGCTAGGGCCTGAATGGATTTGATGGTCTCGCGCTGGGCTTTGCCAGAGCCAACAACCGGCAGCACGTAGTAGTCGATTTCGAGATGTGCCTCGTCGTACTTCACGAGTTCGGTCAGGAATGCCTCGATGTTCGACGCGCCCACGTCGATGATCGCAGACTCGGCCATCAGCAGTTTGCGGAATAGGCGGCCGAAATGCTCGCCGCGCATCTGTTCTACGGGCAGTCCGAGATCGGCAGCGCTTTCATTCGTGGACTCGACGGCGATGATCTCGGCGCCGGGCATGCGCGGGGCGAAGAGATGGCTTGCGGCGACGGTCTTGCCGACGGATCCAGAGT
>NZ_JAGTJY010000547.1:0-433 GCF_018195695.1 Achromobacter sp. Marseille-Q0513
GTCGGCTTGTATCGCGGCAATTGTAGTCGTGGCCACAAGGTTGTCATGATTGCCAATCTTCAACAATTCGAGCTTCTTTTCGAAAGCGCAATGGAAGCGTTTGTTGATTCATATTTTCGAGAATCGGTTAGTTCGTTTGCTGCATCTTTAGAACGCTATTATGAGTTTGCAATACAAACCTTGCTGTTGGCGCAAGGGAGGAGTGTTGAGATGGTCGACTCGATGTGGAAGATGGTGTCAAATCAATCAGAGCGCCAGTTAGGAATGTATGTTGGTTTGTATACGTCCGCATTCGGTCGAGTTCCTAAAGTTCTAACAAGCGGCGAGGCATCATTTCGAAACAATGTTATACATAAGGGTTATTTTCCCACGCCTCAAGAGGCTTTTTCATTTGCAAGCTCTATATATGAAATTCTAAATTCAAGTATTAGTG
>NZ_JAGTJY010000548.1:0-433 GCF_018195695.1 Achromobacter sp. Marseille-Q0513
CCCGCCCCCCCCGTGCCGCCCCCCCGCGTCGCTCAATTGCCGCCCGGTCATGTCGGGCAGGTCGACGTCGCCCCCCACGATGTCCCCGCGCTGCTGGCGTTTCTCGTCCATCGCTTTCCTGCCGTTGCGCGCGGCGCTGACGTCCGCTCCGGTTGCCTTGCGCGGCACGCTCGCCAGGCCCTCGCGGTTCGTGTCGTGTTCGTCGCCGACGATGATGGTATCGATCATGGTGTGCTTGCGCGGTAGGCGCCTTATGAGTCGGGTGCATTCTTCCACCGCGCATTGCGCGCTTGAATCAGCCTGGTCCTACGCGCTTGCCAGATGGACCGGCATGCGCCGTGCGCGCCTATGGCGAGGCCGAAAGGAAAGTTTCCTGCTTTGACTATTGTTCGAATTTCAACCCCTTTCGGTCAGTAGTATTTCGACATGTCCG
>NZ_JAGTJY010000549.1:0-432 GCF_018195695.1 Achromobacter sp. Marseille-Q0513
GCTCATGGCCGAGGTGGAATCCTTCTGCACACTGCCCATGAGCAGCGCGCGGTAGATCTCATCGTCCAGGCCCAGCTCGCGCTTGCCCACATGAATGAGACGTATGAGGCGCTGGCGAGCATCCTGATTAGCGGCGGTGCGGGCGGCGGATTTCATAGGGCCGCTCCCAGCGATGAGGGCGCTTCAATCCAGACGATGCCGTCGCGCTTCCCACGCCTGCATTTGCGGTTCCAATCCAGCCATTGATCCAGCGCCCTGATCGCGGCTTTCTGGTTCTCTGCCTCTGGAATCCCCGGCACCAACAATTTGCCCTCACTGGCACCCTTACCGTGTCGGGCGGCGACATCAATGGCACCCTTCAGCGCGTACCGTGGCCCTTCGGCGATCAAGATCGCTCCACTACCATCCAAGCTACTGGCGGGCCGATGGTTT
>NZ_JAGTJY010000054.1:0-1110 GCF_018195695.1 Achromobacter sp. Marseille-Q0513
CTTGGCGGCGTCCTGGCAGGCCGCGCGCATCTTGTTCAGGTCGTCCGGATTGGTAATGGTGCCCATGAAGTAACTGAAGCTCTCTTGCTTGAATGTCTGCTGGAAAGAATAGTAGAATTATAGGCTTCCCTAAATTTTTGGGGAGCGATGCGCGACGGAAGGGGTCTGGTCCGACGGGACTGAAAGCCTTTCATACGCGCAGAGCAAGTAGTGTAGTAATCGGGTTTAGGTTACGGCAAAGAGCCTTCATCCGGTTTGTGCGATCTGGATTTGGTCAGTCGGCGCTCAGGCGCCCGGCAAGCCGGCCCAGGCGGCGGTTTTTCCGGTATCGGAATTCTTTGGCATCTGTGTCCGCAAGCGAAGGTTGTGGATGGCGGGAAGCAAAAGGACAACGGCGCGGAAGGGCGGCGGCGGGGACGGCCTGGCGGGTTTCAGGAGTGCGGAAAGGCCGGAACGGCAAGCGCAGGCTGGAGCGGGGCATGCCCGTAAGCCCGGTCATGTTTTTGAGTGGCGATGCAGGTTCCCTGTGGACGGCGGCCTAAGTTCTTGGAAGACGGGTTTCCCGGCTTCTTGAAGAAATGCCCCGCGGTCTGATGCGTGCGCGGTAGCACAGGCGCATGAATGGAACTCGATTTCGCCACGGACGAAACAGGTCCGGGCGCGTTCCCACCTTTTTGGGGGGAGCGTTCAGCGGGCGGCAACGCAAGGCTCTTGGTCGTGATGGCCGTCTGGGTTTATCGCGGCAGAGCAGGTTGCGGGGCGTCGCAAGGCGTCCTGAATGAATGCGGCAGTGATCGGCAGGTCCGGTTAAAATTTTTTCATCCCGCATGTGCGGGAAATCGCGCGCAACACCACCCAGGGTGTCGGCAAAGGCCGATGCAGGTGCGGCGCAAGAAATCAACCCTTGGAGAATAGAATGTCCCTGATGCGCGAAATGCTGGAAGCGGGTGTCCACTTTGGTCACCAGACCCGCTACTGGAACCCCAAGATGTCCCAATACATCTTCGGCCATCGCAACAAGATTCACATCATCAACCTCGAAAAGACGGTTGAGAAGTACGTCGAAGCCACCAAGTTCGTGAAGCAAGTGGCTGCCCGTGGCGGCAACAT
>NZ_JAGTJY010000054.1:1120-31914 GCF_018195695.1 Achromobacter sp. Marseille-Q0513
CATCCTGTTCGTCGGCACCAAGCGCGCCGCCCGTGAACTGGTCGCCGTCGAAGCCGCCCGTTGCGGCATGCCCTTCGTCGACGCCCGCTGGCTCGGCGGCATGCTGACCAACTTCAAGACGGTCAAGACCTCGGTCAAGCGCCTGAAGGACATGGAAGCCCTGGTCGCCGAAGGCGGCGCCGAGCGCATGATCAAGAAGGAAGGCCTGCTGTTCCAGCGCGAACTGGACAAGCTGAACAAGTCGATCGGCGGCATCAAGGACATGAACGGCCTGCCCGACGCCATCTTCGTGATCGACGTTGGCTACCACAAGATCGCCATCGCCGAAGCCAAGACGCTGGGCATCCCGGTCGTGGGCGTGGTTGACACCAACCACTCGCCCGACGGCATCGACTACGTCATCCCCGGCAACGACGACTCGGCCAAGGCCATCGCGCTGTACGCCAAGGGCATCGCCGACGCCGTGCTGGAAGGCCGCGAGCAGAACCTGAACGGTCTGGTCGAAGAGCTGGGCGAAGGCCAGGAAGAGTTCGTCGAAGTGCAGGACAACCAGGCCTAAGCCTGCTGTCATGTCCGGCGGTTAGTGTCTGGGAGCGGCGGTCGCCGCTCCCGCCTCGCCGGCATTGCGAGGATGGGCTCCCATCTTCCAGGCCCGCTGTACGCGGGCGTCCCATCGAATCACATCGCTGCCCCGCCAAGCCGGGGCATGTCTTAGCAAATTTGGAGCAAACATGGCTGAAATTACCGCTGCCCTGGTCAAGGAACTGCGCGAAAAGACCGACGCCCCGATGATGGAGTGCAAGAAGGCTCTGACGGAAGCCGAGGGCGACCTGGCCCGCGCCGAGGAAATCCTGCGCGTCAAGCTGGGCAACAAGGCCAGCAAGGCTGCCGCCCGCGTCACCGCCGAAGGCCTGATCGGCCTGTTCATCTCCGCCGACGCCAAGAAGGGCGCCGTCATCGAAGTCAACTGCGAAACCGACTTCGTCGCCAAGAACGACGACTTCGTCGCCTTCGTGAACAAGCTGGCCGAACTGGTCGCCACGCAGAACCCGGCCGACGTGGCCGCTCTGTCGGCGCTGCCTTACGGCGACGGCACGGTCGAAACGACCCGCACCACCCTGATCGGCAAGATCGGCGAAAACATGGCGATCCGCCGCTTCGAGCGCATCGAGACCCCCAACGCCCTGGCCAGCTACGTGCACGGCGGCCGCATCGGCGTGCTGGTCGAGTACAGCGGCGCGGAAGAAGTCGGCAAGGATCTGGCCATGCACATCGCGGCCACCAAGCCCAAGGCCCTGAACGCCGACGGCGTGAATGCCGCCGACATCGCCGCCGAGCGCTCGGTCGCCGAGCAGAAGGCCGCCGAATCGGGCAAGCCTGCTGAAATCGTCGCCAAGATGGTCGAAGGCTCGGTGCAGAAGTTCCTGAAGGAAGTGACGCTGCTGTCGCAGCCTTTCGTCAAGGATGACAAGAACACCGTCGAACAGATGCTGAAGGCCAAGGGCGCTTCGATCACCAAGTTCGTGCTGTTCGTCGTCGGCGAAGGTATCGAGAAGAAGACCAGCGATTTCGCCGCCGAGGTTGCCGCAGCCGCCGCCGGCCGCGCCTGATCGCAGGGTAGTGCTTGAAGGCCGGCGCTAGATTACAGTCTAGTCCGGCCTTTTTCTCGCCAAGCCCTTCTGTGACGTAACGTTTCCCCTGCGGGGGAGGCGTGGCGCCAGGGCAGGGCTATCATTTCTTGTCTTACACTTTCGTCGGATTGTTCTACGGGATATCACCTATGAGCAGCAGATCATACAAACGGGTTCTTCTCAAGCTTTCCGGCGAGGCGCTGATGGGCGAAGATGCTTTCGGCATCAATCGCTCCACCATCGTCCGCATGACCGATGAGATCGCCGAAGTCGCCGCCACGGGCGTCGAGCTGGCCATCGTCATCGGCGGTGGCAACATCTTCCGCGGCGTCGCGCCGGGTGCGCAGGGCATGGACCGCGCCACCGCCGACTACATGGGCATGATGGCCACCATCATGAACGCGCTTGCCCTGCAGGACGCGCTCAAGCACAAGGGTATCGACACCCGCGTACAATCGGCCCTGAACATCGACCAGGTGGTCGAGCCGTACATCCGCCCCAAGGCCTTGCGCTACCTCGAAGAAGGCAAGGTCGTCATCTTCGCCGCGGGCACCGGCAATCCCTTCTTCACGACCGATACCGCGGCCGCCCTGCGCGGCGCCGAGATCGGCGCGGAGATCGTGCTGAAGGCCACCAAGGTCGACGGCATCTACAGCGCGGATCCCAATAAGGACCCGACCGCCACGCGCTATGCCCGCATCAGCTTCGACGAGGCGATCGTGCGTCGCCTGGAAGTCATGGACGCCACCGCTTTCGCGCTGTGCCGTGACCAGAAGCTGCCGATCAAGGTGTTTTCGATCAACAAGTCCGGCGCGCTCAAGCGCGTGGTCAGCGGGGACGACGAAGGCACCCTGGTACACGTTTAAAGAAAAGGAAAAACCATGAGCGTCGCAGAAATCCGCAAATCCGCCGAAGCCAGGATGGTCAAGTCGCTTGATACGCTCAAGACCAACCTGTCCAAGATCCGCACGGGCCGCGCCCACGCCGGCATCCTGGATCATGTGCAGGTCGAGTACTACGGTTCGCCGGTGCCGATCAGCCAGGTGGCCAACCTGAACCTGGTGGACGCCCGCACCATCAGCGTGCAGCCCTACGAGAAGAGCATGGCCGCCCCGATCGAGAAGGCCATCCGCGAGTCGGACCTGGGCCTGAACCCCATGTCCATGGGCGACACGATCCGCGTGCCGATGCCGGCCCTGACCGAAGAGCGCCGCCGCGACCTGACCAAGGTCGTGCGCAGCGAGGGCGAGGACGCCAAGGTCGCCGTGCGCAACCTGCGCCGCGAGGCCAACGACGCGCTCAAGAAGCTGGTCAAGGACAAGGAAATCTCCGAGGACGACGAGCGTCGCGCCCAGGACGATGTCCAGAAGCTGACCGACCGCAACGTGAGCGACATCGACAAGATGGTCACGCAGAAAGAAGCGGAAATCATGACCGTATAATTCCGGCGCATGGCGGGACACGGGCTCGCGCCCGTGTCCCGGCGCCGGTTTTTGCTTTTTGCGCCGTCCCGTCCGCCGTTTCGCGCCAAGCTTGGCGGTGATGGAATCACGGCGC
This sequence comes from Achromobacter sp. Marseille-Q0513, assembly GCF_018195695.1. Lineage (NCBI taxonomy): Bacteria > Pseudomonadati > Pseudomonadota > Betaproteobacteria > Burkholderiales > Alcaligenaceae > Achromobacter > Achromobacter sp. Marseille-Q0513. Next base: position 4,309 of record NZ_JAGTJY010000054.1, read on the forward strand.
GGATTTTCCCGTATTACGTTTTTCGCCGGTCATACGCGCGCGGCACCAGACTCCATGGCAACCAGTTCCACCCAGGCGGTTCCCGAGACCCGCGATACCCCGCAGCACGTCGCCATCATCATGGATGGCAACGGCAGGTGGGCGACGCGGCGTCTGCTGCCCCGCACGGCAGGGCATGCCAAGGGCGTGCAGGCCGTCAGGCGCGTGGTCGAGGCCTGCGGGCGCGCCGGCGTGCGCTACCTGACGCTGTTCGCGTTCAGCTCCGAGAACTGGCGGCGTCCCGCCGAAGAGGTCTCCCTGCTGATGCGGCTGTTCGTCCAGGCGCTGGAGCGCGAAGTCGGCAAGCTGGAAGAGCAGGGCGTGCGGTTGCACGTGATCGGCGATCTCTCGGCCTTCGAGCCGCGGCTGCAGGAACTCATTTTCGCGGCGCAGCAACGCACCGCCCACAACGACCGCCTGCACCTCACCGTTGCCGCCAATTACGGCGGCCGCTGGGACATCCTGCAGGCCACGCGCGCCATGCTGGCGGCCGAGCCCGATCTGGCCGCGCACCCGGAGCGGATCGATGAGGCGCATCTGTCGCGCCACCTGTCGATGTCCTGGGCGCCCGAGCCGGACCTGTTCATCCGCACCGGCGGAGAACAACGCATTTCCAATTTCCTGATCTGGCAGATGGCCTACGCGGAGTTCTACTTCACGGATCGCTACTGGCCGGATTTCGGCGCCGCCGAATTGCAGGCGGCGTTCGACTGGTACCGGACCCGCGAGCGCCGCTTCGGCCGCACCAGCGCCCAAGTCAACGGCGACGACCCGAAATAGGCCGCCTAGCGCGCGTCTTTCCGGGCAGCACAAGAGGAGACCGTCACATGTTGGGCCAGCGTATCGTTACCGCCGTCGTCCTGTTGGCCATCCTGGCCGCCGCCATGATGAGCGCCAATCCCTGGTGGTTCGTCGCCCTGCTCGCGCTGGCCGCGGCCTGCGCCAACTGGGAATGGCTGCGACTGACCTTGCCGCAGCCTCCATCCCCACTGATCTGCGCCGGCGTGCCGGTCCTGCTGTTCGCCGCCATGCTGGCGCTGAGCTCGGCGTGGCTGGGCGGCGTCCGTTCGGGCTGGGCCGATCCTCGCTGGATCCTGGGCTACGCGGCGCCCGCCGTCGCCGCCGTCTGGCTGTTCGGCGGCGTGACCGCCGTGGTTCGCGGCCAGTCCAGCGCGCCGCCTGCCAGCCTGGGCTGGTCGCTGTTCTCGGTGCCCGCCGCCTTTGTCGCCTGGGCCGTGCTGGCCCAGATGTATATCGCGCGCGGCGCGGTGTTCGTGGTGTCGCTGCTGGCGCTGGTCTGGGTGGCCGATATCGCCGCCTATTTTGCCGGCCGCGCGTTCGGCAAGCGTAAACTGGCGCCGCGGGTGAGCCCCGGCAAGACGATCGCCGGCGCGGTCGCCGGCGTGCTGGGCGCGGTCGTGTGGATCGGCCTGTCCAGCCTCTGGGACGGCACTTATGGCCACGCGCTGGTGGCGCGCTGGAGCTTCTGGCTGGCGCTGCCGCTGGCGGCCGTGCTGGGCGTGCTGTCCATCATCGGCGACCTGTTCGAATCGTTGCTCAAGCGGCGCGCGGGCCGCAAGGATTCCAGCGCGCTGCTGCCCGGCCATGGCGGCGTCTACGACCGTATCGACGCCATCCTGCCGGTCGCGCCGTTCGCGCTAATTTTGTCTGGAGTGTTGTCTTGACGGTTTTCCAACGCGTCGTCGTGCTCGGGTCCACCGGCTCGATCGGCGAAAGCACGCTCGATGTGATCGCCCGCCATCCCGAACGGCTGGCTGTCTATGCGCTGTCGGCGTACACGCGCATGCAGAAGCTCGCCGAGCAGGCGCTGGCCAGCCGCGCGGAAGTGGTGGTGGTGCCCGACGACGCGGCGCGCCGGCAATTCCTGGCCGCCTGGCCCGCCGGTCCCGCCTTGCCGGAGATCCGGGTGGGCGCCCAGGCGCTGGCGGATACGGCCGCCGACGCGCGCTGCGACGCGGTCATGGCCGCCATCGTCGGCGCGGCCGGCCTGCCGGCGGCGCTGGCCGCGGCCCGGGCGGGCAAGCGCGTGCTGCTGGCCAACAAGGAAGCCCTGGTGGCGGCCGGTTCGCTGTTCATGCAGGCCATCCGCGACAGCGGCGCCGAATTGCTGCCCATCGACAGCGAGCACAATGCCATTTTCCAATGCCTGCCGCATGGCGGCCGGGCACAGGCGCCGGACGCGCCCGCGCCAGGCGTGCGCCGCCTGCTGCTGACCGCTTCGGGCGGCCCGTTCCGCGGGCGCGATCTGGACGACCTGCACGACGTGACGCCCGCGCAGGCCTGCGCCCATCCGAACTGGAGCATGGGCCGCAAGATTTCCGTCGATTCGGCCACCATGCTGAACAAGGGCCTGGAAGTGATCGAGGCGCACTGGCTGTTCGCCATGCCCGCCGACCGCATCGAGGTGGTGGTCCACCCGCAGAGCGTGGTGCATTCGATGGTTGAGTACCACGATGGCTCCATCCTGGCCCAGCTGGGCCAGCCCGACATGCGCACGCCGATCGCCTATGGCCTGGGCTTTCCCGAGCGCATCGACAGCGGCGTAGGCCCGCTGGATCTGATGCGCCTGGGGCGGCTGGATTTCGAGCAGCCCGACCTGGCGCGCTTTCCCTGTCTGGCGCTGGCATTTGCCGCGTTGCGGGCGGGGCAGGGCGCCTGCGTGGCGCTGAACGCCGCCAACGAGGTGGCGGTGGAGGCCTTCCTGAGCGGCCGGCTGGCCTATACCTGGATCCCCCGCGTCATCGAGGCGGCGCTGGAGTGGCAGGCGCGGCAGGCTTCTGTTACGCTCAGCAGTCTCGAGGACGTGCTGGCGCTGGATGCGGCGGCGCGCCGTTACGCGGGCAACCTGGGGCTGGCCTGAGGCGCCCCGCGCGCCTGCCTTGCCCAGGTGCAATCGCCTGCCTATCGATCCTGGATTCTAGATCCCGATGCTTTTCACCCTGCTCGCCTTTGCGGTTGCGCTAGGCTCCCTGATCATTTTCCACGAGCTGGGCCACTATTGGGTCGCGCGCCTGTGCGGCGTGAAGGTCCTGCGGTTTTCCGTGGGCTTTGGCAAGGTGGTGTTGCGCCGCACCGACCGGCACGGCACGGAATGGGCCGTCTCGGCCCTGCCGCTGGGCGGATACGTCAAGATGCAGGACGATCCTCCGCCGGGCGCGAGTCCGTCCGAGATTGCTTCCGCCTTCAATACCCAACCGGTCGGCAAGCGCATCGCCATCGTCGCGGCCGGGCCGATATTCAACCTGATCCTGGCCGTGCTGCTGTACGCCGCCCTGAACCTGGCCGGCACGCAGGAACCCGCCCCGATCCTGGCCAAGCCGGCCGTGGATACGCCGGCAGCCCGCGCCGGGCTGCTGGAAGGCGACCGCATCCTGTCTATCGGCGGCGAGGAAGTCATTTCCTGGGCTGATGCGCGCTGGCGGCTGATGGACGTGATGTCCGGGGGCGGGCGCGCACTGGTCGAGGTCAGCACCCCGTCCGGCGCGGTGCACCAGCGCGAACTGATATTGCCCGCCAATGCCATGGATCCCGCCGGCGGCGACCCGTTGGCGACCGCCGGCTTGCGGCTGGCCCAGCCGCGTCCCGCCGTCCGCAGCGTCATCGCGGGTGGACAGGGCGAAGCGGCCGGCCTGAAGGACGGCGACCTGATCGTGGCCGTCGAGGGCCAGCCGGCCCCGGATACCGCCGCGCTGGTGCGCCGCATCCAGGAAAGCGCCGGCCAGCCGCTGGCCCTGACGCTCAAGCGCGGGCCCGACACGGTCACGCTGAATGTGACGCCCCGCGCCGAAACCGTGGAAGGCCGCCAGATCGGCCGGCTTGGCGTGCAACTGGGCGGCGACGTGCCGATGGTGACGGTTCGCTATGGCGTGTTCGAAAGCCTGTGGCGCGGCGCGGTCCGCACCTGGGACACCGCCTGGTTCTCGCTGCGCATGATGGGGCGCATGGTCATGGGCGAGGTGTCCTGGCGCAATGTCAGCGGCCCGGTCACGATCGCCGACTACGCCGGCCAGACCGCCCGGATCGGCATTGTTGCTTATATCGCCTATATCGCGTTGATCAGTATCAGCCTTGGCGTACTAAATTTGCTGCCCATTCCTATGCTGGACGGCGGCCATCTGCTGTACTATCTCGTCGAAATCGTGCGGGGCAGCCCGCCGCCCGCCCGCTGGATCGATATCGGACAGCGCGCCGGCATAGGAATATTGGCAGGGCTCATGGGCCTTGCGCTGTTTAATGATTTCTCGCGCCTGTTCACCTAGGCGTCAATAGCATATAAAATCCCCCGCCATTTGCACGACCGAGGATACTCAAGGATGTCTTTTCGCCGGATGTTTCAACACAAGAAGGGTGTATTGCCGAGTCTTGTCGCCGCGCTGCTGGTTCCGGCCATGGCTCACGCCTTCGACCCTTTCGTCGTGCGGGATATCCGCGTAGAAGGGATCCAGCGAACCGACGCCGGCACCGTATTCGGTTATCTCCCCGTGAAAGTGGGCGAGAAATTCACCGACGAAGAAGCCACCGAGGCGATCCGCCGCCTGTACGGCACGGGATTTTTCTCCGATGTACAGATCCAGACCGACAATAATGTCGTCGTCGTGGTCGTGCAGGAACGCCCCACCATCGCATCCGTGAATTTCAACGGCATGCGCGAATTCGATTCCAAGGCCATCATCAAGTCGCTGGGCCAGGTCGGTTTCGCCGAAGGCCGCATTTTCGACCGCTCCATGCTTGAGCGCGCGGAATACGAACTCAAGCAGCAATACCTGTCCAAGGGCAAGTACGGCGTCGAAGTGACCTCCACCGTGACGCCGCTGCCGCGCAATCGCGTGGGCGTGAGCTTCGACGTGTTCGAAGGCTCGGTCGCGCGCATCCAGGAAATCCGCTTCGTCGGCAACAAGGCTTTCTCGGAAAGCGACCTGCTCGACGAAATGAAGCTGACCACGCCGGGCTGGCTGACCTGGTATACCGATACCGACAAGTATTCGCGCGAAAAGCTCGAGGGCGACCTGGAACGCCTGCGTTCGTTCTATCTGGACCGCGGCTACCTGGAGTTCTCCGTCGAGCCGCCGCAGGTCACGATCTCGCCCGACCGCAAGGATATCCGCATCACCGTCACCGTCCACGAAGGCGAGCCCTACAAGGTGCGCAGCGTCAAGCTGGCCGGCAACCTGCTCGGCCTGGACAGCCAGATCAATGGCCTGGTGCAGCTCAAACCGACCGAGACCTTCTCGGCCGCCAAGGCCAACGATTCGGCCAAGGCCATCACCGACTACCTGGGCGAGCTGGGCTACGCCTTCGCCAACGTCAACCCGAATCCGCAGCTCGACCGCGACAAGCGCGAAGCCGACGTGACCTTCTACGTCGACCCGAGCCGCCGCGTGTACGTGCGCCGCATCCAGATCGGCGGCAATACCCGCACGCGCGACGAGGTCGTGCGCCGCGAAATGCGCCAGCAGGAAGCGGCCTGGTACGACGCCAAGGACATCAAGACCTCGCGCGACCGCGTCGACCGCCTGGGCTACTTCAGCGAAGTCAACGTCAAGACCGACCCCGTGCCGGGCTCGCCCGACCAGGTCGACGTCAACGTCGACCTGAAGGAAAAGCCCACCGGCATGATCAACCTGGGCGTGGGCTACGGCTCGTCCGAAAAGGCCATCCTGTCGGCCGGCATCAGCGAAGACAACGTCTTCGGCAGCGGCACCAACCTGACCCTGCAGCTGAACACCAGCAAGAGCAACCGCGCGGTCGTGCTGTCGCACACCGACCCGTACTGGACCAAGGACGGCATCAGCCGCACCACGTCGGCCTACTACCGCGTGACCGAGCCCTGGAACAACAACGACGGCGACTACCGTGTCAAGTCCATGGGCCTGGGCATGAACTTCGGCGTGCCGATTTCGGAATACGACCGGATCTTCCTGGGTGCGAACTTTGAACGCAACCAGATAGAGTTGTACAACAACTCGCCGCTGGCTTATCGCAACTTCGTGAACCAATACGGCGACGCGACCAACTCGGTGATCTTCAGTGCCGGTTGGTCGAAGGACACGCGCGATAGCGCGCTTGCGCCGACCAAGGGCAGCTATACGCGCCTGAAGAGCGACTTGTCGACCGTGGACCTCAAGTATTACATGCTGACGGCTCAGCAGCAGTACTTCGTGCCGTTGGGCGGCGCCTACACGCTGGCCCTGAATGCCATGGCCGACTGGGGCCAGAGCTACGGCGGCAAGGACTACCCGATCATCAAGGCCGTTTACGCCGGTGGTATCGGCACGGTGCGCGGTTACGAGGGCTCCTCGTTGGGTGCGCGTGATCCGGTGACCGGAGACTACCTGGGCGGCACGCGCCGCATCGTGGCGAATGCGCAGCTGTATCTGCCGTTCCCGGGCGCGTCGAAGGACCGCACGCTGCGCTGGTTCCTGTTTACGGACGCCGGTCAGGTGGCCACGGGCAGCGGCCTGTCTTGCACCACCGGCAAGTCGAGCAGCCCGGTGGAAGATCCTTGCGGCTGGCGTTTCTCGGCGGGTATCGGCCTGTCGTGGCAGTCGCCGATGGGGCCGCTGCAGCTGTCCTATGCGCGACCGCTCAATGCCAAGCCGGGCGACGACAAGCAAGCATTCCAGTTCCAGATCGGAACCGGTTTCTAAGCTGTCTGGTTACGCTTGAAAACAAGGGGCGGGCCGGGTGGCCCGGCTCCCTTATCGTTTAGTGGCACAATACACACTTTGGCTTTGCCTTACTGGAAGGTGAGATTTTCATGATGTCTGATTTCGCACTTAAATCGTCGGATTCGCTGGGCGCCAAGCGCCGCGGCAAGCTGGGCGCCACCATGGCCCTGGCAGGTGCGCTCATTCTCGGTTCGGTCGCAGCGGTTCCCGCCCAGGCCCAAGGCACCAAGATCGGTTTCGTCAACACCGAGCGGATCCTGCGTGAATCGACCCCCGCCAAGGCCGCGCAAAGCAAGATCGAATCCGAATTCAAGAAGCGCGACGACGAACTGCAGCGCCTGAACACCAGCCTGCGCACGCAAGCCGAGAAGTTCGACAAGGACGCTCCGGTGCTGTCGGAATCCGACCGCGTCAAGCGCCAGCGCGAACTGTCCAACCTGGATACCGACCTGCAGCGCAAGCGCCGCGAGTTCCAGGAAGATTTCAACCGCCGCCGCAACGAAGAGTTCTCGTCGATCGTGACCAAGGCCAATGACGCCATCAAGCGCATCGCCGAACAGGAAAACTACGACCTGATCATCCAGGACGCCGTCACGGTCAACCCGCGCATCGACATCACCGACAAGGTGATTCAGAGCCTGGGCAAGTAAGCTCGGTCGTCAGCATGCCGGTATTGCTGGATATTGCCCGCGCGCCCACGCTTGAAGCGCTGCTGAGCGCCGCCAAGACCCAGGGCATGGACTGGCGGATCAGCGCGGCCCCCGACGCGGGTCCGCTCAAGATCCAGGGCGTGGGGACCTTGTCCTCGGCGGGCGGCCAGGAAATCAGTTTCCTGGCGAACCCGCGCTACCAGAGCCAGTTGGGCGCCACCAAGGCGGCGGCGGTCATCGTCTCCCCCGAAGTGGCCCAGGCCCTGGAAGGCGGCGAGCAAGGCCGTCCGCCCTTTGCGCTGGTCGTCTGCAAGCATCCCTATCTGCTTTATGCCCGCGTGGCCCAGTGGTTCGACGCGGCGCGTCGTCCCGCGCTGCCGGGCGGCACGCATCCTTCCGCGGTGGTGGCGGCTGACGCCGTCATCGAAGAGGGCGCCCGCATCGGCCCGCTCTGCGTTGTGGAGTCGGGCGCGCGCATCGGGCGCGGCGCCGTGCTGGGCCCGGGCTGCGTGATCGGCGCCGGTTCCTCCGTGGGGCCGGACAGCCTGCTGCACGCGCACGTGACGTTGTACGAAGGCGTCAAGGTCGGCGCCCGCGCCATCCTTCACAGCGGTGTCGTGCTGGGCGCGGACGGTTTCGGGTTCGCGCCGGATCCGTCGCTGGGGCAGGGCGCCTGGGGCAAGATCCCCCAGCTGGGCGGCGTGGCCATCGGCGACGACGTCGAGATCGGCGCCAACACCACGATCGATCGCGGCGCGCTCGAAGACACCTTCGTGGCCGACGGCGTCAAGCTGGACAACCAGATCATGGTGGGCCACAACTGCCGCATCGGCGCGCATACGGCGATGGCCGCGTGCGTGGGGGTGGCCGGTTCGACCACCATCGGCGAGCGCTGCACCATCGGTGGCGCCGCGATGCTGTCGGGACACCTGACGCTGGGCGACGACGTGCATATCTCGGGCGGCACCGCGGTGACGTCCAATATCCTGAAGCCGGGCCGGTATACCGGGGTCTTCCCGTACGCCGAGCACGGCGAATGGCAGCGCAACGCCGCCGTGATACAACAGTTGGCGCAGTTGCGCCGCCGCGTGCGCACGCTCGAAAAAGAGTAAGGCGCGGGTTCGCCGCCCGGCGCACGCCGCAAGATCATTTCATTTCGCAGGAATTCACAGAAAAATGGAACTCGACATCAAGGGGATCATGGAGCGTCTGCCGCATCGTTACCCGATGCTGCTGATCGATCGCGTCGTGGAGATGGTGCCCGGCAAGTCCATCGTCGCCATCAAGAACGTCTCCATCAACGAGCCGTTTTTCACGGGACATTTCCCGCACCATCCCGTGATGCCCGGCGTCCTGATCGTCGAAGCCATGGCCCAGGCGGCCGCGCTGTTCTCGTTCACGGATGCCGACGGCGGCCTGAAGTGCGACGGCAAGACGGCCTACTACCTGGTCGGCATCGATGATGCGCGCTTCCGCCGCCCTGTCGTGCCGGGCGACCAGCTGCGCCTGGAAGTCGAGGCGCTGCGCCTGAGCCGCAGCATCTGTAAATATCAGGCGCGCGCGACGGTGGACGGGCAGGAAGCGGCCTCGGCCACGCTCATGTGCGCCATCCGCAGCCTGGAAGAGTAAATGGCCGCAAACATCCATCCGAGCGCCGTCGTCGATCCGGCGGCGCAGATCGATCCCTCTGTCACCATCGGGCCGTTCTGCGTGATCGGGCCGGATGTGACCATCGGCGCGGGCACCGAAGTGGGTCCGTATTGCATGATCGACGGCGTGACGACCATCGGGCGCGACAACCGGTTCTACCGGTACTGCTCGATCGGCGGCATGCCGCAGGACAAGAAGTACGCTGGCGAACCCACCCGCCTGACGATCGGCGACCGCAATACGGTCCGCGAATTCGTCACGCTCAACACGGGCACGGTGCAGGACGGCGGCGTCACCACGCTGGGCAATGACAACTGGATCATGGCCTATGTGCATGTGGCGCACGACTGCCATGTCGGCAACAACGTCATCCTGGCCAATTCGGTCCAGCTCGGCGGCCATGTCCACGTGGGCGATTGGGCCATCGTTGGCGGCCTGACCGGCGTGCATCAGTTCTCGCGCATCGGCGCGCATTCCATGACCGGCGGCAACAGCTCGCTGATGCAGGATGCGCCGCCCTTCGTGCTGGCCGCGGGCAATCCCTGCCGGCCGGTCGGCGTCAACGTCGAGGGCCTGCGCCGCCGCGGTTTCTCGGCCGAGGCGATTTCCGCGCTGCGCGAGGCCTACAAGATCGTCTACCGCCGCGGCTTGTCGCTGGACGCGGCGCGCGCCGAATTGCAGGCGCGCCAGCAGTCCGAGCCTGGTGTGGCCGAGCCGCTGCAGGTCTTCCTGGATTTCCTGGACGTCGCTTCGCGCGGCATCATCCGTCCATGACCCCCGTCCGGCCGCCACAGCCGCGTCGGGCTTCCCGGCGCGCAGCGCAGCCGGGCTCTTGGGGGAACGCACAATGAGCAAGCGCATCGGCATGGTGGCAGGCGAGCCCTCGGGCGACTTGCTGGCCGGCCGCATCATCGCCGGCCTGCAGGCTGGCGACGCTTCGGTGCGTTGCGAAGGCATAGGCGGGCCGCAGATGCAGGCCCGCGACTTCAACACCTGGCACCCCATGCATGCCCTGACCGTGTTCGGCTACGTCGACGCGCTCAAGCGCCTGCCCAGCCTGCTGTCCACCTATCGCGACGTCAAGCGGCGCTGGCTGGCCGAGCCGCCGGCCGTGTTCGTCGGCATCGACGCACCCGATTTCAACCTGCGCCTGGAGCACCAGCTGCGCCAGGCCGGCACGCCTACGGTGCACTTCGTCGGTCCGTCGATCTGGGCGTGGCGCTACGAGCGCATCCACAAGATCCGCGAGTCGGTATCGCACATGCTGGTGCTGTTCCCGTTCGAGGAAGAGATCTACCGCAAGGAAGGCATACCGGTCACCTATGTCGGCCATCCCCTGGCCGGCGCGGTGCCGATGCAGCCCGATCGCGCGGCGGCGCGCGCGCGGCTGGGCATCGACCAGAACGCCCGCGTGCTGGCCATCCTGCCCGGCAGCCGCTCGTCGGAAATCCGCCTGCTGGCGCCGCGCTTCCTGCAGGCCGCGCAGATTCTGCAAAAGCGCGATCCGGCGCTGCAGTGCATCGTGCCCATGGTCAACGAACAGCGGCGCGCCGAGTTCCAGTCTTTCCTCGAGCAGTATCCGGTGCCAGGCCTGCGCTGCGTGACGGCGCAGGACCTGCACGGCGAAGGCGGCGAACGGCAGGCGCCGGTCGCCTGGTCGGTCATGGAGGCCAGCACCGCGGTGCTGGTGGCCAGCGGCACGGCCACGCTGGAGACGGCGCTGTACAAGCGGCCCATGGTCATCTCCTATGTGCTGTCGCCCTGGATGCGGCGCATCATGGCCTGGAAATCCGGCCAGGAACGCCCCTATCTGCCCTGGGTCGGACTGCCCAACGTGCTGCTGCGCGACTTCGCGGTGCCGGAACTGCTGCAGGACGATGCCACGCCGGAAAAACTGGCCGAAGCCACCTGGACGGCCCTGACCGATGAAGCCCTGGGCGCGCGCATCGAGGCGCGCTTCACGGCGCTGCACCAGGACCTGCTGCGCGACACGCCGGCGCTGGCCGCGCGCGCCATCCTCGAGGTCGCCGACGGTGCAGCCTGACCTTTTCGGGGCCACGCCCCAGCCCGAGCAGATCACCGCCGGCGTGGACGAGGCAGGCCGGGGTCCTCTGGCCGGCGCGGTCTATGCCGCCGCCGTGATTCTCGATCCGGCCCGTCCGATCGAAGGTCTGGCCGATTCCAAGGCGCTCAAGCCGGCGCGGCGCGAAGCGCTGGCGCTGGAAATCCGCGAGCGCGCGCTGGCCTGGTTCATCGCCAGCGCCAGCGTCGAGGAAATCGACAGCCTGAACATCCTGCGCGCCACCATGCTGGCGATGCAGCGCGCTGTGCAAGGCCTGTCCGTCGCGCCGCAGCTGGCGCTGGTGGACGGCAACCAGGCGCCCAAGCTGGGCTGCACCGTGCAGACGGTGATCAAGGGCGACGCCCTGGTGCCAGCGATCTCGGCCGCGTCCATCCTGGCCAAGACCGCCCGCGACGCCGACCTGCTGCGCCTGCACGAACAGTATCCGCAATACGCCTTCGATCAGCATAAGGGCTACGGCACGGCGCTGCACCTGCGGCTGTTGCGCGAGCACGGCCCCTGCGTCGAGCACCGGCGCAGCTTCGCGCCCATCAAGGCCTTCGGCGCCGACGCATGAAACACATCAGTTCCCGCGACAACCCGGCCGTCAAGGCGCTGGTCAAGCTGGCAGGGCTGGCGGGACGCCGTGGCGCGTCCGTGCTGCTGGACGGCGTGCATCTGTGCCGGGCCTGGCTGGACCATCACGGCCTGCCGGAACAGGCGGTGTTCGACGTCGAGCGCCTGGACCAGCCCGAACTCGCGGCCCTGGCCGCCGCGCTGCCGCCCGAGCGCTGCCTGGCGCTGGATGCGCGGCTGATGCAGTCGCTGGCCAGCGTGGAGAGCGGGCAGGGCGTGGCCTTCGTGGTCGCGCCGCCGGCGCCGGCCTTGCCGGACGTCGTGGACGAGAATTGCGTGCTGTTCGACCGCATCCAGGATCCGGGCAATGTCGGCACCTTGCTGCGCACTTGCGCGGCCGCCGGCATCAAGCGCGTGTTCCTGGCCACGGGCACGGCCGCCGCCTGGTCGCCCAAGGTGCTGCGCAGCGGCCAGGGCGCGCATTTCGCGCTGGCGATTCATGAACACGTGGACCTGGCGGCCCTGCTGCCGCGCCTGCGCGCGCCGCTGGTGGCGACGGCGCTGGACGGCGCCAGCGACCTGTACGGCACCGCGCTGCCGGCGCGCTGCGCCTGGATCTTCGGACATGAAGGGCAGGGCGTGGACGCGGGCCTGCTGGCCGCCGCGGCTGTGAAGGTCCGCATCCCGCATGATGCGCAGGCGGTGGAATCGCTGAATGTCGGCGCCGCCGCCGCGATCTGTCTGTTCGAACAACGTCGTCAACATAGGGGAGCGGGCTCATGACGATGCCGCGCATGTCATTCCTGTCGTCCGGTCGCGCCTGGCGCGGCCTGGCCGGCGCCGTGGCGCTGGTTGTCCTGGGCGCGTGCGCGTCTGGCCCCGAGAAGGCGATGCTGGTGCCGGTGGTGTCGGCGGATGCCGCCAACACCCAGGTGCTGTCGCGCGCCGTGACCGGCAAGCTGTCCGACGGCCAGGCCTTCAGGCTGGAAGATGCCTCGCAGTGGCGCAGGGTTGGGGCGCTGGTGCAGGGGGATGTCTATCGCCCGCTGGGCGCGCCGGTGACGCTGGGCAAGGGCGCGCGCTCGGAAGCCTACCTGGTGGCGTCTTCCGGACGGCTGATCGGGTTCTATCTGCCGGCGGCCAGCATGTTCCTGCCGCTGTCCGAGTCCCAGGTGCTGCCGTTCTCGCAGCGCCTATAGGGCGCGATCCGCCTGGCGTGGCGAGCCTGGCGACCGCCTGAGCGAGCCGGCCCCGCCCGGCGGGGCCGGGCGTTCGGTGGCGTCGTAGCCGGCGTGGCGTTCAGGTCCGGTCCAGACCCACTTCCTGCAGCACCGTGGTCGAGATTTCCTCGATGGACTTGGTGGTGGTCGACAGCCAGGAAATGCCCTCGCGCCGCATCATCCGCTCGGCCTCGGCGACTTCGTAACGGCATTGCTCCAGCTGCGCATAGCGGCTGTTCGGACGGCGCTCGTTGCGCACCTCCGCCAGGCGCTCGGGCTGGATCGACAGGCCGAACAGCTTGGCGCGGTGGGGGGCGATGGTGGAGGGCAGGGTGCCGCGCTCGAAATCATCCGGCGTGAGCGGGAAATTGGCCGCCTTGATCGCATATTGCATGGCCAGGTACAGGCTGGTCGGCGTCTTGCCGCAGCGGGACACGCCCACCAGGATCACGTCGGCCTGATCCAGCTGGTTCACGAACTGGCCGTCGTCATGCGCCAGGCTGAAATTGATGGCGTCGATCCGGTTGCGGTACTTCTCGGAATTGGCCGCCATGTGGGACCGGCCGATGGAATGGCTGGATTTCAGTCCCAGCGCCTGCTCGATATGGCTGACGAAGGTGCCGAACAGGTCCAGGAAAACGCCGTTCGCCTGGCGAACACGGGCCAGGATGTCCGGATTGACCAGCGTGCTGAAGACGATGGGCGGGACTCCGGCTTCCAGGGCGCTGCGGTCGATGCGCTGGGCCACCTCGGCGGCCTTTTCCAGGGTGTCGACGTAGGGCAGCCGCACGGGCTTGAACTGGACCTCCTCGAATTGTGACAGGACCGACTGGCTGAAGGTCTCGGCGGTGATGCCGGTGCTGTCAGAAACGATGTAGACGGTGCGTGCGATCGGGCTAGATGTCATGTGTAAAAAATTCCAACCGGGCGGATGGCCGGCAGTGCTCCGAAGAGTACAATCAGGCCCCTATATGAGTCACCCCAAGGGCGGTCCAAGGCCAGTTTGGTCAGTGCGTGACGGCAAGGCGAAAGCGCCTTCCATGCATTGACCAAACTCGCTTTCATTCCATTGTAAAAGGTGACTTCAATGTCGTACGTTGTTTTGTTCGAGCAGCTCCGCATGACGGACGTGGACTCGGTAGGAGGCAAGAACGCATCACTAGGCGAAATGATCAGTCAGCTGTCTGGCGCGGGAGTCCGCGTGCCGGGCGGCTTTGCCACGACCGCCGACGCCTTCCGCGACTTCCTCAAGGCCTCCGGCCTGGACAAGCGCATCGCCGAACGCCTGACCACGCTCAATCCTGAAGACGTGCGCGAGCTGGCCAACGCCGGCGGCGAGATCCGCCAGTGGATCGTCGACGCCCCGTTCTCGGCCGAATTCGAAAAGCAGATCCGCGAGGCCTTCGCCAAGCTCGACGCCGACGGCAAGGGCTCGTTCGCCGTGCGCTCGTCCGCCACCGCCGAAGACCTGCCCGACGCGTCCTTCGCCGGCCAGCAGGAAACCTTCCTGAACGTGGTCGGCATCGACGACGTGCTGGACAAGATCCGCCACGTGTTCGCCTCGCTCTACAACGACCGCGCCATCTCGTACCGCGTGCACAAGGGCTACGCCCATGCCGACGTGGCACTGTCGGCCGGCATCCAGCGCATGGTCCGCTCCGACAAGGGCAGCGCCGGCGTGATGTTCACCATCGACACCGAATCGGGCTTCCAGGACGTGGTCTTCATCACCTCGTCCTACGGCCTGGGCGAAACCGTGGTGCAGGGTGCCGTCAACCCCGACGAGTTCTACGTCTTCAAGCCCACGCTGGCCCAGGGTCATTTCCCCATCGTCGGCCGCCGCATCGGCTCCAAGCTGATCAAGATGGAATTCGATCCCGAGCGTCCGGGCGGCCGCGCCGTGCGCACCGTCGACGTGCCGGTGTCGGAACGCAACCGCTACTCGCTGACCGACGACGAGGTCAACGAGCTGGCGCGCTACGCCGTCATCATCGAAAAGCACTATGGCCGCCCGATGGACATCGAGTGGGGCCGCGACGGCATCGACGGCAAGATCTACATCCTGCAGGCCCGTCCCGAGACGGTGAAGTCGCAGCAGGGCGCGAATGACGTGCAGCAGCGCTACCGCCTGAAGGCCACCGGCCAGGTCCTGATCACCGGCCGCGCGATCGGCCAGAAGATCGGCGCCGGTCCGGTGCGCGTGGTCGGCGACATCTCCGACATGGACAAGGTGCAGCCCGGCGACGTGCTGGTCACCGACATGACCGACCCCAACTGGGAGCCGGTGATGAAGCGCGCCGCCGCCATCGTCACCAACCGCGGCGGCCGTACCTGCCACGCCGCCATCATCGCGCGCGAGCTGGGCATCCCGGCCGTGGTCGGTTGCGCCAACGCCACCGACGTGCTGAAGGAAGGCCAGGCGGTCACCGTGTCTTGCGCCGAGGGCGACGAAGGTCGCATCTACGACGGCCTGATCGAGACCGAAGTGGAAGAAGTGCGCCGTGGCGAAATGCCCCCGATCGACGTCAAGATCATGATGAACGTCGGCAACCCGCAGTTGGCCTTCGACTTCGCCCAGATCCCCAACGGCGGCGTCGGCCTGGCGCGCCTGGAATTCATCATCAACAACAACATCGGCATCCACCCCAAGGCGGTGCTGGACTACCCGAACGTGGATGGCGAGCTGAAGAAGGCGGTCGAATCGGCCGCTCGCGGCCACGCCAGCCCGCGCGCCTTCTTCGTCGAGAAGATGGCCGAGGGCGTGGCCACCATCGCGGCGGCCTTCTATCCGAAGCCCGTGATCGTGCGCATGTCGGACTTCAAGTCCAACGAGTACCGCAAGCTGGTCGGCGGCTCGCGCTACGAGCCCGAGGAAGAGAACCCCATGCTGGGCTTCCGCGGCGCGTCGCGCTACATCGCCGAGGACTTCGCCGAGTGCTTCCGCATGGAATGCGAAGCCCTCAAGAAGGTGCGCGATGAAATGGGCCTGACCAACGTCGAGATCATGGTGCCCTTCGTGCGCACCCTGGGCCAGGCGGACAAGGTGGTCAAGCTGCTGGCCGCGCGCGGCCTGGCGCGCGGCGAGAACGGCCTGCGCCTGGTGATGATGTGCGAAGTGCCGTCCAACGCCATCCTGGCCGACGAGTTCCTGCAGTACTTCGACGGCTTCTCCATCGGTTCGAACGACATGACCCAGCTGACGCTGGGCCTGGACCGCGATTCGGGCATGGAGCTGCTGGCGGCGGACTTCGACGAGCGCGACGAGGCGGTGAAGTTCATGCTGCGCCGCGCGATCAAGGCTTGCCTGGACGCCGGCAAGTACGTCGGCATCTGCGGCCAGGGCCCCAGCGATCACCCGGACTTCGCCCAGTGGCTGAAGGACGAGGGCATCCTGTCCATGTCGCTGAACCCGGACACCGTGGTCGACACCTGGCAGCGCCTGGCCAGGAACTGATCGGCCGCGCTTGCCTGAAAAACCCCCGCGCCCGCAAGGGCGCGGGGGTTTTTTTCATTGCACGCTGGACCCCGCGCCGGTCCGGCGCGCCGCGCGTGGCACGCCGAACACCAGCAAGCTGCCCAGCGCGAACAGCCAGACGCTGACGCCGCCATACAGCATCACCCAGCCGAAACCGTGGGCCAGCGCTTGCCTGGCCGTTTCGGCGGGAACGGTCCACGCGGCCGCGCCCTGTCCGATCGTCGGGGCCGTTCCCGTGGTCAGCTGTTCGGCCAGCGAGCGGAGCTGGGCGGCATCGATCGCCGGCGGGAGCTGCCTGCGCAGGAACGAGGCGATGCCTTCCACCAGGATGAAGCCCATCACGGCGATGTTCAGCGCCAGGCTGATGAAGCGCGCGCTGGTGTCGATGCCGGACGCCATGCCGGCGCGCCCCGTTGGCACGGAGCCGGTGGTGGTGTTGGTCACGGGCGTATTGGTCACGCCCAGGCCGATGCTGGCGAGCAGGCAGCCGGGCAGCATCGTCAGCCAACTGGCCTGCTGGACGCCGCTGCCCCAGGCCATCAGGAAGCACCCCGCGCCGATGGCGAACAGGCCGGCGGGAATCACGGCCTCCGCCCGGTAGCGCAGCGCCAGGCGTTCGCCGAGCGGCGGCAGCATCAGCGTCGGCAAGGTATAGGCCAACAGCGACAGCCCGGTCGCCAGGCTGGCATAGCCCAGCCCGTGCTGGAAATACAAGGGCAGGTAGATCATGAGCGGCCAGAAGCTGAAGTTCATGCCCATCGACCCAAGCAGCGCGCCGGAGAAGCGGCGGATGCGGAACACCGAGAAATCGAACAGCGGATCGACGGCCCGCCGTTGTGCCGCGGCGAAGACGATGAAACCGCCCGCGGCGGCGAGCAAGCTGGCCAGCGAGGGCAGGCTGGCAAAGCCCGCCACCGGCCCTTGCGTGATGAACCAGGCCAGGCCGAACACCGCGACCGAGAGCGAGACGATACCCGCCCAGTCCAGCCGGCGGTGCTGCGGGTCGCGCGATTCGTCCACGCCCGCCGCCGCCAGGCCGAGGGCCGCCAGCGCGATGGGAACGTGCACCAGGAACACCCACTGCCAGCTGGACAGCGCCACGATGCCGGCGCCGATGATCGGGCCCAGGCCCAGGCCGATGCCAAAGACCACGCCCCAGGCGCCGAAGGCCTTGGCGCGCGCGGCGCTATCGGCGAACTGGTGCGACAGCACCGCCAGCTGGCAGACCAGCATGGCGCCGCCGGCCATGCCCTGAAGGAAGCGGCCCGCGATCAGCCAGGTGGAACTGCCTGCCAGGCCGCAGGCCAGGGAGGTGATGCCGAACAGCACCAGGCTGAGCAGGAATGCCCGCTTGCGCCCGTAGCGGTCGGCCAGCGCGCCCGCCGCCATCAGCACGGCGGCGCAGGCGATGGTGTAGGCGTTCATGATCCATTGCAGATCGCGAAAGCTGCTGCGCAGGACGGTTTCGAGGATGGGCAGGATCACCGGGACGCTGGAAATCTCCAGGCCGAACATCAGGCAGGCGAGGCAGGCGGCGGTGAGCGTGACCGTATTCTTGTGTGCAGGGGTTAGGGACTTCATGGGTGTTTCCACAATGAGGCGGGTCTTGCCGGCGCGCCGGGTTGTGCGCACGGCAGGTCCGGACCCGGTCCGCGGATGCGCGGCGGACGGTTGGCGGGAATGCCATTGTGGAAAAAGACAAAAAATGATGGAAATGATTTAATTTTGTTGGATTAATTAAATTCCATCATGAGTGACCGATATGGACTACGACCCGGATCTTCTGCGCGCATTCATCGCGGTACATGAGACCGGCGGTTTCACGCGCGCCGGCAAACGTTTGCACCTGAGCCAATCGGCGGTCAGCCATCAAATCCGCAGGCTGGAAGAGCAGGCGGGAACCGCGCTGCTCAAGCGCACGACCCGCAGCCTGACCTTGACCGAGGACGGTGAGGAATTCCTGCGCCATGCCGAGCAGATCCTGCGGGCGCAGGATGCGCTGGCGATACGCTTCCAGCGCTCCGCCGTGGCGGGCGCGGTGCGTTTCGGCGTTCCGGAAAGCTATGTGGGAGATCGCTTGCCGCCCATGCTGGCGCGCTTCTCCCGTCAGTTCCCCGCGGTGAGGCTGGACGCGACGGTGGACACGTATCTGGCCTTGCGCGACCAGATAGACGCCGGCCTGCTGGACCTGGCGGTCACGCTATCGCTCGACGAGGACCCGGCGTCGCCCCTGTTGCGCCGGACCCGGTTCGTGTGGGCGGCGGGAGAGGGGGGCGATGTGGCCGCGCATGCGCCGTTGCCCCTGGCCCTGGCGCCGAAACCCTGTCTGCACCGGGAGGTGGCGACACGCGCGCTGGAAGAGGCGGGGCGTGAATGGCGGCTTGCCTTCACGTCGCTCAGTCAGCAAGGACTGCGCGCGGCGGTGAAGGCCGGCCTGGCCATCACCGCCATTCTTCAGGAAGACCTGGAACCGGGAATCGTGGAGATCGACGCCGAAGCCGGCTTGCCGCCCTTGCCGCAAGCCAGCTTCCGGCTGCTCTGGAGCGCGTCGGGAAGGACGCCCGCCGCGCAGGCGCTGGCGGGGCAGCTGATCGAATCGTGCGTTGCGGCTTCCGCATAGCGCGGCCGCCAACGCCGGGGCCGCGCGTCGACGTTCAAGCGCGGTGCGCCACGTCGGCGATATAGGCGCAGAACATGTCCGCCATGGCGTCCGCATAGGCGCCGATTTCCGCCTTGCTGCGCGCGTGGCCTGAAAAGACCTTGCCCACGGCGCTCAGCGTGGTGGATATCAAGCCGCCCACCAGGGCCAGGTCGGCCGGCGAGGCCTTGGGCATCACCTCGCGCATGAAGGCGCGAAAGGTTTCCTCGCCCGCCGCCCGCGCTTCGCGGGCTTCCGGCGCGTCGCGGTAGAGCGGGGCGGCGTCGCTGAGCGCGACCCGCATCTCGGCTTCCTCGCACTCCGAGTGGACAAACGCATGCACCAGCGCCCGCAGCCGTTCCAGCGGTGGCCTGGCCTGGTCTTCCAGGATGCGGCTCAGCATTTCCTGCGTCTGGCGCCATTCGTCGCTCTGCAGCCGGAACAGGATGGCGGCCTTGTTGGGGAAGTACTGGTAGACCGAACCGACGCTGACGCCGGCCTTCTCGGCCACGCGCGCCGTGGTGAAGCGGCCGGCGCCTTCCTGGGCCAAAACCTGAGTAGCGGCTTGCAGGATGGTGGCCACGAGCTCGGCCGAGCGCGCCTGCTTGGGCTGCTTTCTAGAGGAGATCTGCGGGGGATTGCTCTGGCTCATGGCGGCTGGGCGGGTCGAAAGAGAATGCGAATAGAAAACGCGAAGGATTAGTCGCATAATTTTAACGCGACGAATTATTCGCATTTTATCCCGATGACGGCGAAAGAGCGCATTCCAAGGAGACGAGGAAGACGCCCGCCAACCGGCATCGAACGCCCCGGCGCCGACCGAAAACGGCCCGTGGCGCCGCTCTCTCCTGGACCCAATCATGACAAAAGCACATACCCAGCACGCGTCGCCCTCGACGCTTGCGCCCCCCGTCACCAATGTGGTGATCAAGCTGCTGCCGCTCACGCTGGCGGTATTCATCGGCTTCCTGGTCATCGGCATGCAACTGCCCGTGCTGCCGCTGCACCTGCACGACACCCTGGGCATGGACACGCTGGTGGTCGGCCTGGTGGTCGGCTCGCAGTTCGCCGCAGCCCTGCTGTCGCGCTCGTGGGCCGGCAACTACGCCGACATGCGCGGCGCCAAGCGCGCCGTGGTGGCGGGCTCGGTGGCCGCCGCCGCCTCGGGCCTGCTCTATCTGGCCTCGCTGGCCTTTCTTGACGCGCCGACCACGTCGGTGTGGATCCTGGTGGCCGGCCGCATCCTGCTGGCCATGGGCGAAAGCCTGATCGTCACCGGCGCGATGGGCTGGGGCATCGGCCTGGTCGGGCCGCAGAACGCCGGCAAGGTCATGGCCTGGAACGGCATCGCCATGTACGGCGCCTACGCGCTGGGCGCGCCCGCCGGCGTGGTCGTCAACGGCCTGTGGGGCTTCAACGGCATCTCGGTCGCCACGCTGTTCGTGCCCATGCTGGCGCTGGCCGTGGTGGCCGGCGTGCGCGGCATCGCTCCCACCAGCCAGCGGCGCACGCCGTTCTACAAGGTGCTGAGCGCCGTCTGGGCGCCCGGCATGGGCCTGGCCCTGTCCAGCGTCGGCTTTGGCGTCATCACCGCCTTCATCGCCCTGCTGTTCGCGGCCAAGGATTGGGGCAATGCCTCGCTGGCCTTCACCGCGTTCGGTGTGGCCTTCATCGGCGCCCGCCTGTTCTTCGGCCATCTGCCCGACAAGATCGGCGGCGCCAAGGTCGCGCTGGTGTGCGTGATCATCGAAGCGGCCGGCCAGCTGCTGATCTGGGGCGCGGACACGGCCGTCATGGCCTACATCGGCGCCGCGCTCACCGGCTTCGGCTACTCGCTGGCCTTCCCCGGCTTCGGCGTGGAAGCGGTGCGCCGCGCGCCGCCGCAGACCCGCAGCCTGGCGATGGGCGCCTACGTCGCGTTCCTGGACATGTCGCTGGGCATCACCAGCCCGTTGGCCGGCCTGCTGGCCGACGCCGGCGGCATCGCCTCGGTGTACCTGGCCGGCGCCAGCGCCGTGGCCCTGTCCGTGGTCGTGGCCTTGAAGCTCTTGTTCGGTGCATCCAAGGGAAATCGTCATGCGTGATACGAATACCTCCGCGGGCGGACCCGGCATCCGCCTGCCCAAGGCGGGCAACCGGCGCATGGCCGTGATGCGCATCCGGCCTTTCGTCATCAGCCTGGTCGGCCTGGCGCTGGTGTCCGGCGGCTTGTACGGCTGGCGTGCGGCGCGGGCCGGCGTGGCCAAGCCGGCAGAACGGCCGCCGTTCCTGGTCTCGGTCGTCCAGGCCGAGCCGCGCAGCGTCGCCGGTTCGTTGCGGGCGGTCGGCAGTCTGCAGGCCGTGCGCGAAGTCATGCTGGCGCCGGACACGGCGGGACGCGTGACCGCCATTCACTTCACGGCCGGGCAGACCGTCAAGGAAGGGGCCGCGCTGGTCCAGCTGTTCGACGCGCCCGAGCAGGCCGACCGCGCGGCCGCCTCGGCCAAGGCCGATTTCGCGCTGCTGCAATTGCGGCGCTCGCAGGGATTGGCGCCCAGCGGCGCCGAGTCGCGCGAGGTGCTGGAGCAGCGCAAGGCCGAGGCGGCCCAGGCCGTGGCCGCCGTCCGGCAACTGGACGCACGCATCGAGCAAAAGCGCGTCCAGGCGCCGTTCGCCGGCCAGATCGGCATCCGGCGCGTCAACGTCGGCCAGTACCTGAACGCGGGCGAACCCGTAGCCACGCTGACGCAGCTCGATCCGTTGTACGTGAACTTTACGCTGCCGCAGCAGGACCTGCCCAGGCTGGCGCCCGGCGCGACGGTGCGGGTGAGCGTGGACGCCGTGCCCGGCCGCGTGTTCGAGGCCAGGGTCAGCTCCATCGAGCCGCGCGTCGACAGCCAGACGCGCAACGCCACGGTGCAGGCCGTGCTGCCCAACCCCGACCACGTGCTGCAGTCGGGCATGTACGCCACGGCCGCGCTGGTGTTGCCCGCGACCGAGAGCGCGGTCGTGCTGCCTCTCACGGCGATCCAGACCTCGGCTTCCGGCGACAGCGTGGTGCTGGTCCGCGACGCCAACGCGCAAGGCGTGGGCAAGGCCGTCGCGGTGCCGGTCACGACCGGCCGCCGGCTGGGCGAGGAGGTGCTGGTCACGCAAGGCATCCAGGCCGGCGACCTGGTGGTGACGGCAGGACAGAACCGCCTGCCGCCGGGCGCCATCGTCAGGATCAAGGGCGCCGATGCCACGGCCGGCCCCGCCCCGGCCGCCGCGCCCGCGCCGGGCGCAGCAACGAGGAAGTCGTCATGAGTTTCACCGACATCTTCATCCGCCGGCCCATCCTGGCGCTGGTGGTCAGCCTGCTGATCCTGCTGATGGGCGCGGCCGCCGTGTTCTCGCTGCCGGTGCGGCAGTATCCGTACCTGGAAAACGCCACCGTCACCGTGACCACGTCCTTTCCGGGCGCGACGCAGGAGGTGATGCAGGGCTTCGTCACCACGCCGATCTCGCAGTCCATCGCCACGGCCAGCGGCATTGAATACCTGAGTTCGACCACCACCCAGGGCAAGAGCGAAATCAAGGCGCGCCTGGTGCTCAATGCCGATGCCGACCGCGCCATGACCGAGATCCTGGCCAAGGTGCAGCAGGTCAAGTACCAATTGCCGGCCGGCGTCACCGATCCGGTCATCAGCAAGTCCACCGAGGGCGGCACGGCCGTGCAGTACGTGGCCTTCTTCAGCGATACGCTGACCATCCCGCAGATCACGGACTTCGCCAACCGGGTCGCCCAGCCGCTGTTCGCGGGCATTCCCGGCGTCGCCTCGGTCGATATCAACGGCGGCCAGACGCTGGCGCTGCGCATCTGGATCGATCCGGTCAGGCTGGCCGCGCGCGGCCTGTCGGCCGGCGAGGTCGCGGCGGCGCTGCGCGCCAACAACGTGCAGGCCGCGCCCGGCCAGCTCAAGAGTTCGCTGACCGTCACCAACATCAGCGCCGCCACCGACCTGCGCGATGTCGAGGACTTCCGCCAGATGGTGATCCTGTCCAAGCCCGACGGCGGCGTGGTGCGCCTGTCCGACGTGGCGACGGTGGAAATCGGCGGCCAGAACTACAACAACGCGTCCTTCGCGTCCGGCGTGCCGGCGATCTTCGTGTCGCTGTATCCCTCGCCGGAAGGCAATCCGCTGGAGATCGTCAAGCAGGCCAAGGCGCTGGTGCCGAAGATCCGCGAGATGGCGCCGCCGGGACTGAGCGTGATGCCCAACTACGACGTGGCGAAGTTCGTCAACGCGTCGATCGAGGAAGTCAGGGAAACGCTGGTCGAGGCCGTGGTGATCGTGATCGCGGTGATCTTCCTGTTCCTGGGCACCTTCCGCGCCGTCATCATTCCGGTCGTGACCATTCCGCTGTCGCTGATCGGCACCGCGGCGCTGATGCTGGCGTTCGGTTTTTCCATCAACCTGCTGACCTTGCTGGCGATGGTGCTGGCGATCGGGCTGGTGGTGGACGACGCCATCGTGGTGGTCGAGAACATCCACCGGCACGTCGAAGACGGGCTGTCACCGGTGCGCGCGGCGCTGCTGGGCGCGCGCGAGATCGTCGGGCCGGTGATCGCCATGACCATCACGCTGGCGGCCGTGTACGCGCCGATCGGCATGATGGGCGGCCTGACGGGGGCGCTCTTCAAGGAATTCGCCTTCACGCTGGCCGGCTCGGTCGTCGTGTCCGGCGTGGTCGCGCTGACCTTGTCGCCGGTGATGAGCTCCATGCTGCTGGATGCCCGCCAGAACGAGGGCCGGCTGGCCAAGCTGGTGGAGCACTATATGGCGTCGCTGGCCGAGCGCTACCGGCGCGCGCTGTCGCGCACCCTGGCCGCGCGCGGCGCGGTGCTGCTGGTGGGCGTGGCGGTGCTGGCCGCCATCGTGGTGCTGCTGCTGGGCATCCGCCGCGAGCTCGCGCCCACGGAAGACCAGGGCGCGGTCATCGTCATCGCCAAGGCGCCGCAGTACGCGGGGGTGGGCTATACCGCGCGCTACGCCGCCCGGGTCGAGCAGATCTTCGAATCCATCCCCGAGTTCGACAGCAGCTTCATGCATATCGGCGGCACCGGACGCGGGCAGAACCAGATGCTGAGCGGCGCGATCCTGAAGGACTGGTCCGAGCGCTCGCGCTCGTCCATCCAGATCCAGGGCCAGATACAGGCGGCCGGCGGCGCGATCGACGGCGAAACGCTGACGGCCGTGCAGTTCCCGGCGCTGCCGGGCTCCAGCGGCGGCCTGCCGGTGCAGATGGTGCTGCGCTCGCCGGAGGACTTCAAGACGCTTTATGACACCGCCGAGAAGATCAAGGCGGCGGCCTATGCCAGCGGCCTGTTCGTCTACGTGCAGAACGACCTGGCCTTCGACAGCCAGCAGGCGCATGTCGCCATCGACAGCGCCAAGGCGCGCGAAATGGGCGTGACCATGCAGGCCATCGCCGAAACCCTGGCGGTGCTGGTGGGCGAGAACTACGTCAACCGCTTCAATTTCCATGACCGGTCCTATGACGTGATCCCGCAGGTCAGGCAGGACGACCGGATGACGCCGGAAGACCTGGGCCGCTTCTACGTCAAGACCATCACCGGCGCATTGGTGCCGCTGTCCACCGTCGCCCGCGTCGAGACACGGCCCCAGGCCAACCAGCTCACCCAGTTCGGCCAGATGAACTCGGCCACGCTGGTCATGCTGCCCCGTCCCGGCATCAGCATGGGCGAGGCCGTCGCGTTCCTGCAATCGCAGCCGCTGCCGGCCAGCACCAGCGTCGACTGGCTCAGCGACAGCCGTCAGTTCGTGCAGGAAGGCAACCGGCTGTGGGTGTCGTTCGGCTTCGCGCTGGTGGTGATCTTCCTGGTCCTGGCGGCGCAGTTCGAGAGTCTGCGCGATCCGCTGGTGATCCTGGTCACGGTGCCGCTGGCCGTCTGCGGCGCGCTGGTGCCGCTGTGGCTGGGCTACGCCACGCTCAACATCTACACCCAGATCGGCCTGGTCACCCTGATCGGCCTGATCTCGAAACACGGAATCCTGATGGTCACTTTCGCCAACCATATCCAAGAGCATGAGAACCTGAGCCGCATCGAAGCCATCGAGAAGGCGGCGACGGTGCGCATGCGTCCCGTGCTGATGACCACGGCGGCCATGGTCGCCGGCCTGGTGCCGCTGCTGTTCGCCGGCGGCGCGGGTTCGGCCAGCCGGTATTCGATCGGCGTGGTCGTGGTGATGGGCATGCTGATCGGCACGCTGTTCACGCTGTTCGTGCTGCCCACGATCTACAGCTTCATCGCCAAGGACCACCGGGCGGCGGCGCAAGGCGCGCGCGCCCGCGAACTGGCGTCGGAGGCGGGTCATGCGCATTGAGTCATCGCTGTGCCCGGCGGGCAGGGCGCGAGCCCTTGCCGCGCCCTTGCTGCTGGCGCTGGCCCTGAGCGGCTGCGCCAGCGGGCCCGACTATCGCGCGCCGGCGATGCCGTCGGCGGCCGCCGGTGCGTTCGTCAGCCAGTCCGAGCGCACCAACGCCGGCGCCGAGCTGCCAGCGGACTGGTGGCGGCTGTACGACGACGCCACGCTCAACGGCCTGTTGCAGGAAGCGCTGGCCGCCAATCCCGACCTGCGCGCGGCGCTGGCCAACCTGGACAAGGCGCGCGCGGTCTACGACCAGGCCCGGGTCGGGCTGCTGCCGTCCACCCAGCTGTCGGGCGGCACGCGCTATGGCCGCAACAACGCGGCTGGCGGCGGCGACGGCCCGGCGCCCCGGCAGTGGAGCTACAGCGGCGGGCTGGAAGTGGCCTACGAGGTGGACCTGTTCGGACGGGTGCGGCGCGACATCGAGGCGGCCCGCTACGACGCCGACGCGGTCGCAGCGGCCTATGACGCGGCCAGGGTGCTGGTCGTGGCCGATACGGCGCGCGCCTACCTGAACGCCTGCGCCTACGGCGAGTCGGAGCAGGTGGCGCGCGCGTCCATCGCGCTGGCGCGGCGCAACCTGGACCTGATCAGCGAGCAGGAGCGCGCCGGTTCGGCTTCGCGCCTGGACGCCGAGCGGGCCGGCGTGGCGCTGGCGCGCACCGAGGCGGCGCTGGCGCCCATCGAGACGCGGCGCAGCGCCGCCCTGTTCGAATTGGCGGCGCTGCTGGGACGCACGCCGGCCCAGGTGCCGCAGGCCGCCCGCGCTTGCGCCAGTCCGCCCGAGGTGGGCGGTGCGATCCCGGTGGGCGACGGCGCCGCGTTGCTGCGCAGGCGGCCCGATCTGCGCCAGGCCGAGCGCAGGCTGGCCGCCGACACCGCGCGCATCGGCGTGGCCGTGGCCGATCTCTATCCGCGCGTCACGCTGGGCGCGTCCGGCAGCTACCTGCGTAATGACACGCTTACCGGCGACCGCGCCTGGTCGTTCGCGCTGGGTCCGCTGGTGTCCTGGAGCTTTCCCAACATCGCCGCTGCGCGTAGCCGCATCGAGCAGGCCGAGGCGCAGAGCGCGGCCTCGCTGGCCCGCTTCGACGGCGCGGTGCTGAACGCGCTGAAGGAAACCGAGCAGGCGCTCAGCGCGTATGACGCGGCGATCCGCCAGCGCGATGCGCTGGTCCAGGCCCGCAACCGCGCCGATAATGCCTTTCACTTGGCCGAGCAACGCTATCGCGCGGGTTCGATCAGCTATCTGGATGTGTTGGTGGCGCAGGACAGCCTGGTTACGGCGATGTCGCAGGAGTCCGCGCTCAAGCAGCAGGTCGGCGCCGCGCGTGTGGATGTGTTCAAGGCCTTGGGCGGAGGCTGGGAGCAGGGCGCGGGCGGTTGAGGCGCCGCGCCCGTGGCTGCCGGCGTGGCCGCGTCGGCGGCGGCTTCAGGCCGGCGGCCGGTCCTGCCCGGCGAGCTGCGCGAAGCGCGCCACTGGCGAGTCCGCCGGCCCGGCGCGGCAGACCAGGTTGAGGGGAATGGTGAAGGCCGATGCCGGATCCAGCTCGCGGTAGATGACAGCGTCCTGGTGCAGGCTGCGCAACGTGCGCGGCACGACCGTCACGCCGGTGCCGGCCGCCACCAGCATGACCGCCGACAGCAGGCGCGGCACGTCGGCGACAACGCGGGGTTCGAAGCCCGAGCGGCGGCAGGCGTCGAGCAGTTCGTCCTGCACGCCGGGGCCATCGGCGCGCCGGTACAGCACGAAGGCTTCGCCGGCCAGGCGAGACAAGGGCAAGGGTGTGGATTCGCGCGCCAGCGGATGATCCGAGGGCAAGGCGGCCAGCATGGTTTCACGGGCCAGCACGACGGATTGCAACGCGGGATAGCGGCGGGAGGAGGCGCGCACGAAGGCCGCGTCCAGCGCGCCGCCGGCCACGCTTTCCAGCAGGTCGCGCGTGGCGTTTTCCTGGGACTTCAGGCGGATGCGCGGGTAGCTGGCCTGGAACGCGCGTATCAGCCGTGGCACGTCGGGGTGCAGGGCGGCCGAGCTGGTATAGCCCAGGGCGAGCTGCCCGGCTTCGCCGCGCGAGGCCAGGCGGGCGCGTTGCGCTGCCTGTCCGGCATCGGCCAGCAGCCGGCGCGCATCTTCCAGGAATACCTGGCCCGCCGCGCTCAACCGGATGCTGCGCGGCGGGCCAGGTATTCC
>NZ_JAGTJY010000550.1:0-432 GCF_018195695.1 Achromobacter sp. Marseille-Q0513
TCCTCGGACTCGTGGACTTTGACATCGTAATCTGCATCCCGGCCCATGCCAGCTATCGCATGCACGGGAAAGTCGCGTTGATCCTGCCCCCCTTGCTTGCCTTGGGCGGGCATATACAAACCGTAGCTAGCAAGCCCGGGCAACCAGCGCCCCGCCAGCACTCCGTCCGGCTCCTTGACTTGCGCGAACGCTCGCAGAATATTGAGCACGGCCTGATTGTTGGTCGACGCAGCCACGATCAGAGGTGGCTCGTCTCGATTCAGCGCCGCCTGTACCCACTGATTCGCAATGACACTCAGCAGCAGGGTCGTCTTGCCAGTTCCCGGCGGCCCGTCCACTGCCAGGACATCAGGCGCGCTTGCCGCAAGAAAATGCGCCAAGGATTCTCTCTGCGACGACGCCAGGCCATAGCGGCATTCCATCTGTCCGATG
>NZ_JAGTJY010000551.1:0-431 GCF_018195695.1 Achromobacter sp. Marseille-Q0513
GAGCACCACCACGGTCCACAGCAAGGCCCGCGCCGTGCGTCGGTTGAACAAGCGGCCTGGCCGCAGCCAGCTTGCGCGCAGCATCATGGCAGGTTCCCCGCGCCTTTCTGCAACTGATGGAGGCGGTTGGGCACCGGGTCGCCTTCGTAGATTCCACGGGAACCCTGCGCACGCGTGCTGTTGCGCTGGATGATGGCCATCGGCGAGTTGTTGGCGCGCTCGCGGCGCAGCCCCAGCTCGGTCTGGAGGTGGCGTACCTCACGGTCGAGCGTATCGCTTTCCTGGTTCACTGCCGCCACCGCCAGTTCGTTAGCTGCAACGTTCGGCTCTTTCTTTCCGGTCAGCAGCGTCCGCTGTAACAACAAGGCCTTCTCCAGCACCGAAGCCAGTGCGACCTCGGACGCCAGGCGCCGCGCCAGCAGATCCTGATC
>NZ_JAGTJY010000552.1:0-430 GCF_018195695.1 Achromobacter sp. Marseille-Q0513
GGCCTTCTCGACCGCGCGCAGGATGGCCGGCCGCAGCCGGTCCTCGGCTCTCTGGCGCGACAGCAGGGCCTCGATCTCGCGCTCCTCGGGCGATTGCGCCAGCCTGCGGCGCTGCTCGCGTTCCTGCTGGAGGCGGCGCTGCGCCAGGCTGTCCTCCATGGACGCGACCTCGCGGCGCAGGGCCAGGACGCTCCATTCGCGCCAGGCCGTCAGGCCAACCACGACCAGCAGCAGCAGGCCGGCGACCAGGCAGGCGCCATTGAGCCCGGCGCGCCGCGCGAAGTCCGCCATCCCTCTCGTCCGGGCCTTCATGCCGCCACCGCCAGCATGGGATGCGGCGCGCCCAGCCAGCGCGAGGCGTCCGGCAAGGGCCGCGCATCCGGCGCGCACAAGGACGACCAGCGATAGCCGTTCCCGCCCGCGCGGCCGC
>NZ_JAGTJY010000553.1:0-429 GCF_018195695.1 Achromobacter sp. Marseille-Q0513
GATGGTCAGGTCCTTGCCCGCCGCGACGGTGGAGCCCGCCGCGCTGGATGCGTTGCGTTCGGTGGTGCTGGTGCTCTTGCTGCTGCCCAGGCTGATCTGGACGCTGACCCCGCCGACCTTGTCGAGGGACGTGGCCTTGTCGAGACTGCCCATCTTCTGCACGGCATCGTAGGCGTTGTAGGCCGCCAAGCCAGCCGTGCCGGCCGCCAGGCCCTGCATCACCGGGTTATCGACCTTGCTCGCCGCGCTGGCCATGCGCTCGCCGGTCTGGACCGCGCTGACCACGGGGTTGCTGGCCGTGACGGACAGGCCGCTTTGCTTGATCTCGTGGAATTCCTTGCTGCGCGCGGTGTCGAGCGCGGCCACGATGTTGACCTGCTGGCCGATCAGCGTCACGTCGCCCTGGCGCGCGATCACATTGCTGCCCAC
>NZ_JAGTJY010000554.1:0-427 GCF_018195695.1 Achromobacter sp. Marseille-Q0513
GCATAGGCAGCTTAGAAAAGTTCGTAGCTAACGGCGCTGTCTACCGCGTGGTTCGCTGCCGCATAGGCAGCTTAGAAAAAGACGAGCAACGGCGGCTATCTGGCCGTGACGTTCGCTGCCGCATAGGCAGCTTAGAAAACCGACAGCTGCCGCAAGCGCCGCATCAAATGGTTCGCTGCCGCATAGGCAGCTTAGAAAGTCCCAACAGCAGTGTTCGCACCAGGGCATACGTTCGCTGCCGCATAGGCAGCTTAGAAACAATCGGCCCATACGTTGGCCCGGCTCATGATGTTCGCTGCCGCATAGGCAGCTTAGAAATGGGACATGGACGGCGCATTGCGACTATCTACGTTCGCTGCCGCATAGGCAGCTTAGAAAACATACAAGGAAAAGGGGCGCTGGAACAACGACGTTCGCTGCCGCATAG
>NZ_JAGTJY010000555.1:0-426 GCF_018195695.1 Achromobacter sp. Marseille-Q0513
CATGTCGTTCGTCTGGAATGGCTTGCGCCATTTTCCCCGCCAAGCCAAGGGCAAGTCGTTCGACGTCGTATTCGTCTTTTCGCTGTCGCCCATTACGGCCGCAATACCTGCGATCTATCTGAAATGGCGGCTGCGCAAGCCCATGGCCATGTGGGTGCTGGATCTCTGGCCGGAAAGCCTGAGCGCCACAGGCTTCATCAAGAACAAGTTCGTGCTGGGCGCAATCGGCATGATGGTCCGCTGGATCTATTCGTGCGCGGGCTTGATCATGGTGCAATCGCGCGCATTCATCGATGCGATCTCGCGCTATGCCGATCCTGCCAAGCTAGTCTATTACCCGAACTGTTCGCGCGACACGCCCACTGCATTGCCGGTCGACACACAAGTACCCCGAGCACTGCTGGACGAACTGGAATCGCACTTTTG
>NZ_JAGTJY010000556.1:0-426 GCF_018195695.1 Achromobacter sp. Marseille-Q0513
TCAGCAGCCCGCTATAGACCCGGTTGATATCCCCCTTGGCCTGGGCCGGATAAACTTGGCCGGGATGAGCGCGGACGATGTTGGCGGGCACCTCGACGTTCATGTCCAGGTCGTCGCCGCTGCTGACGACGCGGGCAAACGGCACGTCGTCGTAGCGCCCGATCGGCACGGCGTAGGTGCCGCTGCCTGCAACCGGGTGGCCTTCCACGTTGAAGCCGTAGGGCATGCCGGACACATCCGGCGTCTTCAACAGCATCGCGCTGCCGCCGCCGCCGGCGCGTCCTAGCGCGACGCCATCGGCGCTGGCGGCGACCATGCCGCGATAGTTGAAGTCGGCGTTGCTGCCGAAGTTGCTGTGGCCCAGGTTCAAGGTGGCGTCGCCGCGCGTGCCGGATCGGCTGCCGTAGGCATTCCGGCTGGCGCCGC
>NZ_JAGTJY010000557.1:0-423 GCF_018195695.1 Achromobacter sp. Marseille-Q0513
TCTGCAGCAATTGCGCAATCAGCTGTTCGGCATCGGGCAGGCTCTTCGACCGCGGACAACGTCGCTGTTGGCTTGGTACAAGAACACGACCAATCGGCCGATAATGGTTGGCGCCATGTTTCGGACCAATGTCGCTGGGACAACGGTTCTTGCTGGCTACCTCAATACGGTTGCAAGTACCACCGGTATGACAGTCCACAGCTATCTCACCATACCCGGTTTGGTGAATCCGTTAGCCAACAGTATTTCGATGATGGTCCCACCCGGGCTGTACTGGACGGTTGACGCAAGTAATGCTTCAGTGGTGGAGTCTTGGGAGTATTCATAAACGTCGTCTTTCCACTCCCTGGCAACGCGTTTTCTTTCAATGCTTGTCGCGGGCTTCAATCGTCCGCGACTTCGCCCGTCGCCACATCCCAGGTC
>NZ_JAGTJY010000558.1:0-422 GCF_018195695.1 Achromobacter sp. Marseille-Q0513
GTTTGAACCAGGTCGTACTGTGCTGCCGCTCGGAAGACAGGGCTGATCGGTTCGTTCTGATCCGGGTGCCCTGAGCGGGTGGCGTGGCCTTCTATATAGGGTGTGTCGTCGCATCCTATACATATAGGGATAAAGAGGTGGCGCCAGTGTGGCTGCCAGATCGCGGCGAATGAGTCCGTCGCACTCGGGGCTTCGCGGCGTCAGAAGCGGAGCCGGCGTTGGAGTCCTCAGACAATGGGTTAGGAGCGAGGCAAGACCAGGGCCATCTCTATATAGGCTGGCCGCAACACACCAGCGAAGCCGGAGCGATCTCGCCACAGATTGCGTCCTGCGCTCGGTAGCCAACATCTTTTTTACGACCGCCGTGTGACAAGCGAAATTTCTGTGCTATAGTCTCGCTCCTTCGCAGTTCAAGCAGTTTT
>NZ_JAGTJY010000559.1:0-421 GCF_018195695.1 Achromobacter sp. Marseille-Q0513
CCCCCAAATCATGGTCCAGACTAATTTCCTCGACGGTCCCAGTTTCGAGGAGCCCAATGGCCTCCTCGGGCCAGTAGACGCGGTGCCACCCTTCTGGCATTAGCCGCTCATCGTCTAGGAACACTTTCATGATTGCTTCACACTAAAAAAGAGGGTGCTTTAGAACAGGGGACCAGATCAACACCCCCGGATTGTGTGCAATCTTGGCTGAAATGTCGAGTGGCCGTTTTTGGCCGGAAGCAGCCATAGGCATACTGTAGTTCTTGACCCAGAATGGGCTGTTAACGTTGCCCGACAGCGATCGTTTAACGCAAGCATCCGCCTGGTTGGCGCATCAGCCGTCTGCCTCCAATCCGATCATTGCAACAAATCTCTCGAAATCGGGCGCTATTGGAACCACGCCTTCCTTGAGATCAATATT
>NZ_JAGTJY010000055.1:0-31813 GCF_018195695.1 Achromobacter sp. Marseille-Q0513
CGGCCTGCCTCACGCGGGGGCGGCGCGGCCCCGCCGGGGGGACGCGGTCGACGGCGCGCGCCACGCGTCCTCCTCTGACCGGGTGGTGTTTTTCCATGCCCCTGACCGGAAGCAGGGGCGGGGCGGAAATAGGAGGGTCCCTGGCAGGTTTCCTGGACGCTCCGCGCCCTGTCCGATGCTTGGCCCGGTGCGGCTTCGCGGGGCCGCGCGGCCAGACCTTGAGCCTGGTCGGCGAATCCGGCTGCGGCAAGTCCACCACCGGCAAGTGCCTGATCCGTCTGACCGATCCGACCGAGGGCCGCATCCTGCTCGAAGGCCAGGACCTGGCCGCGATGAACGGCGACCAGCTGCGCGCCATGCGCCGGCGCATGCAGTTCATCTTCCAGGATCCGTTCTCGTCGATGAACCCGCGCATGCGCGTGCGCGACATCATCGGCGAACCGCTGCGCAATTTCGGCCACGGCCGCGCCGCCATCCGCGAACGCGTGGCCGAGCTGCTGGCCCGCGTCAGCCTGCGGCCCGACGCCGCCGAGCGCTATCCGCACGAGTTCTCCGGCGGCCAGCGCCAGCGCATCGTGATCGCGCGCGCGCTGGCGCTGGAACCGGCGCTGATCGTCTGCGACGAGCCGGTGTCGGCGCTGGACGTGTCGGTGCAGGCGCAGGTCATCAACCTGCTGATGGACCTGCAGCGCGACCTGGGCCTGACCTATGTCTTCATCTCGCACGATCTGAGCGTGGTGCGCCACATCAGCCATCACGTCGCCGTCATGTACCTGGGCAGGATCGTCGAGACCGGTCCGCGCGATGCCGTCTTCAGCCGGCCGGCGCATCCGTACACGCGCGCGCTAATGGCCTCGGTGCCGTCGGCGCGCCAGGGCGAACGCCGGCCCGCGCAGGTGCTCAAGGGCGAGATCCCCAGCCCGCTGTCGCCGCCGTCCGGCTGCGCCTTCCGCACCCGCTGCCCGCAGGCCGCGCCGCGCTGCGCCGAGGAAACGCCGGCGCAGCGCGAGATCGCGCCGGGCCAGCAGGTGGCCTGTCATTTCGTCTGAACCCGCATCCGCATCACATATCGCCATTTCCGCCGGAGCCCGCCATGCCAGATACCCAACCCTATGACTACATCCTCGCCGGCGGCACCGTCATCGACGGCAGCAACACGCCCGGCGTCAAGGCCGACGTGGGCGTGCGCGGCGACCGCGTGGCCGCCGTGGGCGACCTGAGCGGCGCGGCCGCGCGCGAACGCGTCGACGTGTCCGGCCTGGTGGTCGCGCCCGGCTTCATCGACTCGCACACGCACGACGACAACTACCTGCTGCGCCGGCGCGACATGACGCCCAAGATCTCGCAGGGCGTGACCACCGTGGTCACCGGCAACTGCGGCATCAGCTTGGCGCCGCTGGCGCATCCCGCGCCGCCGGCGCCGCTGGACCTGCTGGACGAGGGCGGCTCGTACAAGTTCACCCGCTTCGCCGACTACCTGGACGCGCTGCGCGCCACGCCCGCCGCCGTCAATGCCGCCTGCATGGTCGGCCACTCGACGCTGCGCGCCGCCGTCATGCCGGACCTGCATCGCCCGGCCACGCCGACCGAGATCGACGCCATGCGCGCGCTGGCCGAGGAGGCGATGGCCAGCGGCGCCATCGGCGTATCCACCGGCACCTTCTACCCGCCCGCCGCCCACGCCACCACCGAGGAGATCATCGAGGTCTGCCGGCCGCTGGCCACGCACGGCGGCATCTACGCCACCCATATGCGCGACGAGGGCGAGCACATCGTGCCGGCGCTGGAAGAGACCTTCCGCATCGGCCGCGAGCTGGACGTGCCCGTGGTGATCTCGCACCACAAGCTGGCCGGCCAGCCCAACTTCGGCCGCTCCACGGAAACGCTGGCGCTGATCGAGCGAGCCATGGCCGCGCAGGACGTGTCGCTGGACGCCTATCCCTACGTGGCCGGCTCCACCATGCTCAAGAAAGACCGTGTGCTGCTGGCCGGCCGCGTCGTCATCACCTGGTGCAAGCCCTTCCCCGAACTGACCGGGCGCGAGCTGGACGAGGTGGCGGCCGAGCGCGGCAAGTCCAAGTACGACTTGGTCGACGAACTGCAGCCCGCCGGCGCCATCTATTTCATGATGGACGAGGGCGACGTGCAGCGCATCCTGTCCTTCCCGCCCACCATGATCGGCTCCGACGGCCTGCCGCATGACGAGCGGCCGCATCCGCGCCTGTGGGGCACCTTCCCGCGCGTGCTGGGCCATTACTCGCGCGACCTGGGCCTGTTTCCGCTGGAGACCGCCGTCTGGAAGATGACCGGCCTGACCGCCGCCAAGTTCGGCCTGGCCGGACGCGGCCAGGTCCAGCCCGGCTGCTACGCCGACCTGACGGTGTTCGACCCGGCCCGCATCGCCGATTCCGCCTCGTTCGAGCGCCCCACCGAACGCGCGGCCGGCATCCATTCGGTGTACGTCAACGGCGCGCCGGTCTGGCGCGAGCAGGCCTTCACCGGCCAGCATCCGGGCCGCGTGCTGGGCCGGGGCCCCGAGGCGTAAACGAAGGCCGCCGCCCTCTCCACGGGCGGCGAGCGCCGGAGACCGAACCCCGCGACGCTACAATCCGCCTACACGCGGCAGGGCCTGCGGGCCCGGCCGCCCCAAAGAACCTGATACGCCCAACCGCCCATGGCAGCTGCCAAATCCGCTCCCCCCGCCATCGTAGGCAAGGAAGAAATGGGCGCCCGCCTGCGCGCCGAGCGCAAGGCCCAGAAGATGACCCTGCAGGCGCTGTCGCGCGCCTCCGGCATCGCGGTGTCCACGCTGTCCAAGGCCGAACTCGGCCAGATCGCGCTCAGCTACGAGAAGTTCGCCGCCCTGGCGCGCGCGCTGCGCATCGACATGACGCGCCTGTTCATGCCCGGCGATGCCTCGCCGGCGCAGGTCCCGCCCACCTACGTCAAGAACAGCCTGATCGAGGCGCGCGACTACATCACGCCCAACTATCACCACCGCCTGCTCATGGGCGAGTACCCGGGCAAGAAGATGATCCCGATCTGGGCCACCATCACCTCGCGCGAAGTGGTGGAGTTCGAGGACTACATCCGCCACCCCGGCCAGGAATTCGTGCTGGTGCTGGCCGGCAAGGTCCGCATCCAGTTCGAGAACGGCGACAGCGTGGTGCTG
Source organism: Achromobacter sp. Marseille-Q0513 (assembly GCF_018195695.1). Classification (NCBI taxonomy): domain Bacteria; kingdom Pseudomonadati; phylum Pseudomonadota; class Betaproteobacteria; order Burkholderiales; family Alcaligenaceae; genus Achromobacter; species Achromobacter sp. Marseille-Q0513. The sequence continues at coordinate 3,173 of NZ_JAGTJY010000055.1, forward strand.
GGCAAGCTCGAATCGGCCTACTTCGACAGCGGCATCGGCCACGTGTACCTGACCCTGAGCAAGCAGCCCGCCGAGGTGCTGGCGGTGTGCAGCGACGTGGAAGAGATACCGACGCGCAAGCGGCCGCTGTAGGCCGCCGCGCCTTCCTCTCAGCTCATGCCTTGAACGTCACCCAGGGACGCAGCCGCGCGACGGATCGGATCAGTCCCGCCTGCTCCTGCGCTTCCAGCACGGGCCCGATCGGCTTGTAGGCCTGCGGCGCTTCCTCGATCCTGCGCTCTTCGCGCAGGGTCACGCACTGCCAGGTGCCCGGCGCGGTTTCCTGCTTCATGCGGCGCACGGCCTGCCGCCGCACGCTGCGGCCCGCGCCGTGGCTGCATGACCAGAGCCAGTCGGCATTGCCCAGGCCGCTGGCCACGAAGCTGAAGTCGCCCATGGAGCCGGGAATCAGCGCCAGGTCGCCCGCGCGCGCCGGCGTCGCGCCCTTGCGATGGATGTTCAGCCCCTGCTCGCGCAGCACCACGTTGTGCGGCACGTCGACCACCAGGCGCGCGCGCAGGCCGCCGACGGCGGCCTCCATTTCCTGCCTGACCATCTCGCCCAGCACCATGCGATTGGCCCAGGCATATCGGGCCGCCGTGCCCATGGCGGTCAGGTACTCGTCCGCCAATTCGCCGGCCAACCCGTAGAGCTTGCTGTCCGGATGCTTCAGGCCCTTGGGCCAGGCGGCGCGCGCGCGATCCATCCAGCGGCTGCCGACGTGAAAACCCACGTCGCGCGAGCCGGTGTGGATCATCACGACCACCTCGCCCTTGACCAGCCCCGCCGCGTAGGCGGCGTGCCGATCCAGGATCTCGTCGACGATCTGCAACTCGACGAAGTGATTGCCGCCGCCGGGCGTGCCCAGGCCGAGATCGCGGATCGTCTCGCGGCTGCCCACCATGCCTTCCGGCGCGTAGCGGGCCGCGCCGCCGAAATCGGCCAGGCTCACGCACTGCGCGAGTTCGGCCTGCAGCTGATCGCGGTCCGCGCGCGCCCACAGGCCCTCGGACGACAGCCGCTCGATGAAGGCCTGCGGACCGTCATCGAACAGGGCGCGGAACGCGCGGCCGGGGACCGGCACGTTGCGGCCGTTCTCCAGCAGCACGCGAGTCAGTCCGCGCAGCAGTTCCGGCTTGCGCGCCTCGACGGCCGCCTGCTTCAGGCCGGTGGTCAGCAGGCGCATGCCGCAATTGATGTCCGTGCCAATGGCGGCGGGGATGACGAATTCGGCGTCCGTGGCCACGATGGTGCCCACCGGCGCCACGCTGCCCGGATGGAAGTCGGGCGTGGCGCAGGCCTTGCACACGCCATGGTGCGCGTCGGACGAGCGCACCGAGGCGAAGGCCAATAGCTGGTCCACGGCCTTTTCTTCCAGCGGAAGGGCCTCGGGAAGCAGGACGGACGCCTGCGCGTGTTGATTGCTGAGGTGGTACGCGCCATGCCGGCGTTCCACCAGGATGCCCTGACGTTTCAGGGCGGATTGAAGTCGGGAAATGTTCTTCACTTTCGCTGCTACCTTGCAGGTACACACATGCCTCCGTGTTCCGGAAGGCTCTGGTACCCCCAGCAGCAGCGCCAGGAGGAAGCCGCAATTCTAAGACCCGATGGCGGCATTGCTCAAGAAACGGATGCGCGGCTGTTGTATTTCCCGCAGTGGCCGCGGCGGCGACGCTCGCGCGGCAACGCTCGCGGGGAAACGGCCACATGCGCCGGGTTGGTTGCTAATGAGCAGATTGCTAATGAGCACTCGGTCTTTGACGCGCGCGGCCTCGCTGCCTAGCCTCGAGGGGTTGCGCACATCACGTCAAAATCCTTCCCGACCTGAGAACATGAGCTATCGCTACCTGGGCCGCAGCGGCCTGAAAGTCTCCCGCCTGGCATTGGGCACCATGATGTTCGGCGGCCCCACGGACGAACCCACCTCCCACGAGATCATCGCGCGGGCCAAGGCCCGGGGCGTCAACTTCATCGACACCGCCGACGTCTACCAGAAGGGCCGCACCGAGGAAGTCGTGGGCCGCGCCATCCGGCACGACCGCGACGACTGGGTGCTGGCCACCAAGTTCGCCAACCCGCTGGGCGAGGGCCCCAACGACCGGGGCACATCCCGCAAGTGGATCATCCAGGCCGTGGAAGGCAGCCTGCGCCGGCTGGGCACCGATTACCTCGACATCCTGTACTTCCACCGCGCCGACTTCAACGCCCCGCTGGGCGAAGCCGTGCGCGCCATCGGCGACCTGGTCCGCGCCGGCAAGCTGCGCTATTTCGGCGTGTCGAATTTCCGTGGGTGGCGCATCGCCGAAGCGGCGCACCTGGCCGACGCCGAAGGCATCGACCGGCCCGTGGCCAGCCAGCCGCTGTACAACCTGGTCAACCGCAGCGCCGAGGCCGAGCAGCTTCCGGCGGCGGCGGCCTATGGCGTGGGCGTGGTGTCCTACAGCCCGCTGGCGCGCGGCGTGCTCACGGCCAAGTACGAGCCCGACCAGCCGCCGGCCGCAGGCACGCGCGCGGCGCGCCAGGACAGGCGGCTGCTGGAAACGGAGTGGCGTCCGGAATCGCTGCGCATCGCCCGCCGCATCCGCGACTACCTCGACACCAAGGGCATCGACCCCGTGCAGTTCGCGCTGGGCTGGGTGCTCAACAACCGGCTGGTGACCAGCGCCATCGCCGGCCCGCGCACCATCGAGCAATGGGAGTCCTACGCCAAGGCGCTCGACTACGCCTTCACCGCCGAGGACGAGGCGCTGGTGGACAGCCTGGTGGCGGCGGGCCATCCGTCCACGCCCGGCTTCACCGATCCCGGACACCCGGTGGAAGGCCGCGTGCCTTACGCCACACCGGCCACACGCGCCGCAACGGAGGAATGACAGCATGACCGCGACATCGACGACAGACCGCCCCTCGGCCAGTGCGCAGGACAGAACGCCTGGCCGCCCCGCCTGGCGCCGCGACGATATCCTCGCCAGCCTGCCGGGCCAGGCCGAGGCCCTGCTCGCCGGCGCCGTGGCGCGCGAACGCGAGCGGCGCCTGCCCTTCGACGCCTTCGACGCCGTGCGCGCGTCGGGCCTGGGCGCGCTGCTGGTGCCGGCCGAGCATGGCGGGCCGGACGGCACGCTGGAGGATGTGGCCGAGGCCATCATCACGCTGGCCGCCGCCGACTCCAACGTGCCGCACGCGCTGCGCCTGCACTACAACGTGTCGGCGCTGTGGCGCGTGCTGCCGGCCGACGAACACGTGCGGCAGCAATTCGGCCGCATCCTGGCCGGCAAGCTGTTCGGCGGCGCCTCGACGGAACAGGGCACGCCCAAACCCGGCCTCATCACCACGCGGCTGACGCGCCAGGACGGCCACTACCGCCTGAACGGCCGCAAGTACTACTCGACGGGCACGCTGTACGCCGACTACGCCTACATCGCCGCCATCGACGAGCAGGACCAGCCCGTCACCGTGATCCTGCCGCTGGACCGACCGGGCCTGGAAATCGTCGATGACTGGGACGGCTTCGGCCAGCGCCTGACGGCCAGCGGCAGCCTGCTGCTGCACGATGCGCGCGTCGAGGAATCCGAACTGCAGCGCGTGTCCCTGCGCGAACTGGGACTGCCCAGCCATCACATTTCCGCCTGGCGCCAGCTGGTGCTGGTGGCGACGGCCGCCGGCATCGTGCGGGCGCTGGTGCGGGAAACCCAGGACTACGTGCGCAGCAAGGGCCGCGCGGCCCTGCACAGCAGCGCGGACGCGGCCCGCGACGATCCCTTCATCCAGCAGGCCATCGGCGATATCGCGGCGCACAGCCATGCCATCGACGCGCTGGTGCGCGACACGGCCCGCGAGCTGGAGCGCGGCGCGCAAGCCATCCGGCGGCGCGCGCCCGACGCCCAGGCCATCGTGCTGCAGGGCGGGCTGGCCACGGCCAAGACGCAGCTCATCGTCAGCAAGCTCGCGCTGCACGCAGGCCAGCAGCTGTTCGAGGCGGGCGGCGCGTCGGCCACCTCGTCCGCCTTGCAGCTGGACCGGCACTGGCGCAACCTGCGCACGATCTTCAGCCACAACCCGCTGAGCCACAAGGCGCGCGTGCTGGGCGACTATCACCTGAACGGCACGACCACCGAGTTCGAGCAGGGACGGGTGTTCTGAACGGCCGCGAGACGGCGCAGGCAATGCGCCGTCCGCGTGGCTGACAAAGCAAAATGGCGCCTCGCGGCGCCATTTTTCATTGCCGGGCCGCCCCAAGATGAAAAGCGCCCCCCTCGGGGGGGCAGCAAGCGCACGTAGTGCGCGCGGCGTGGGGGATATTTTTCATGCCGCGCGCGCGCTGCGCGGCGGCGGTTCCTGCACGCCCCGCCGCAAGCCCGGCCTGGGCGCGGCGGCGATCAGCGCCTGGGTATAGGGATGGCGCGGCGCGCGCCAGATCTCGCCCGGCAGCCCTTCCTCCACGATCCTGCCCTGGTGCATGACGATGACGCGATCCGACAGATAGCGCACCACCGACAGGTCGTGCGAGATGAACAGATACGACAGGCCGAAGTCCTGCTTCAGGTCCACCAGCAGGTTCAGGATCTGCGCCTGGATGGATACGTCCAGCGCCGACACCGGCTCGTCCAGCACCACCAGGTCCGGACGCAGGATCAGCGCGCGGGCGATGCCGATGCGCTGGCGCTGTCCGCCGGAGAACTCGTGCGGGTAGCGGCCGGCGGCCGAGGCCGGCAGCCCGACCCGGTCCAGCATGGCGGCGATGCGCGCGCGCCGGACGTGGCGATCGCGTTCGCCATGCAGCGCCAGCGCTGCGTCCAGCGTGTCGTACACGCTGCGCCGGGGATTGAGCGAGGCATACGGATCCTGGAACACCATCTGGATGCGCCGGCGCCACGGCCGCACCTGGCGCGGCCGCAGGGACGCCAGATCCACGCCGTCCAGCACGATGCGGCCGGACGCCGGGTCGGTCAGCCTGAGCAGCGTGCGCGACAGCGTGGACTTGCCGCAGCCGGACTCGCCCACCAGCCCCAGCGTCTCGCCGCGCGCGATATCGAACGATACGTCGTCCACCGCATGCAGCAGGTCCCCGTCGCGCCGGCGGTACGTCGTGCGCAGGGACTGCACCGACAGCAGCGTGGGGCCGCGCGGCGCGGGCGTGTGGACCCGGACGGAATCCTGCGCCTGCCGTCCAGCCGCGCCGCCATGCGCGCGGCGGACCTCGGGCAGGCGCGCGCTGCTGTAGTGCAGCGCCTTGCCCCCGTGCAGCGAAGCGCCCAGCAGGCCCTGCGTGTACGCATGGCGCGGCCGCTCCAGCAGTTCCACGGCGGACGCCTCTTCGACTTTCTCGCCGTCCAGCATGACCAGCACCCGGTCCGCCCATTGCGACACCACGCCCAGGTCGTGCGTGATGAGCAAAAGGCCCATGGACAGATCCCGGCGCAGCTCGTCCAGCAACTCCAGGATGCGCGCCTGCACGCTGACATCCAGCGCCGTGGTCGGCTCGTCGGCGATCAGCAGCCGGGGCTGGCAGGCGACGGCCATGGCGATCATGACGCGCTGGCGCTGGCCGCCGGACAGGTTGTGCGGGTAGTCCTCGATGCGGCGCTGCGGCTCCGGGATCTTCACCAGCGCCAGCATCTCCACCGCCCGCCGATGCGCGGCTTCGCGCGACAGGCCCTGGTGCAAGCGCAACGACTCGACGATCTGCGCGCCCACGGTATGCACCGGATTGAGCGAGGTCATCGGTTCCTGGAAGATCATCGAGATCTCGCCGCCCCGGATCGCGCGCAGCTGCGGCAGCGGCAGGCGCACCAGGTCCTGCCCGCGAAAACGGACTTCCCCGGCGATCCGAGCCTCCGGCGCCAGCAGGCGCAGCAGGGCCAGCGCGGTGGTTGATTTGCCGCAGCCCGATTCGCCCACCAGCGCCAGCGTCTCGCCCTGGCCCAGCGTGAAATCCAGCTGCTTGACGGCGTGATGGCCGCCGTCGCGGCCACGGAACCGGACGTCCAGGCCGCGCACGTCCAGCAGCGCGGGCGGGGAATGGGGTACATGGGTCATGCGCGGCCTCTCAAGCGCGGATTGAAGGCGTCGTTGATGCCGTCGCCCACCAGATTGAGCGACAGCACGGTCAGGATGATGGCGACGCCGGGCGCGGCCGCCAGATACCAGGCGGTGCGCAGATGCTCGCGCCCTTCGCCGATCATGCTGCCCCAGCTGACCACGTTCGGATCGCCCATGCCCAGGAAGGACAGGGCCGACTCCATCAGGATCGCGGTGGCCACCAGCACCGAGCTCGTCACCACCACCGGCGGCAGGGCATTGGGCAGGATCTCGCGGAAGATGATCCAGGCGTCGCCGAAGCCCTGGCTGCGCGCGGCCTGCACGAACTCCGCCTCGCGCAGCGCGCGGAACTCGGCGCGCACCAGCCGCGCGATCACGGGCCAGGACGCCGCGCCGATGGCCAGCACGATCATGCGCGCGGAGGGCTGGCCGATGGCCACGATGACGATGACCAGCAGAAAAGTCGGGATGGTCTGCACCAGCTCGGTCAGGCGCACCAGCACATCGTCCAGCCAGCCGCCGAAATAACCGGCTGCCGCGCCGACCAGCACGCCTATGCCCAGGCTGATGCCGGCCGCCGCCGCGCCCACCGCCAGCGACACGCGCGCGCCGTGCGCCAGCCCCGCGGCCACGTCGCGGCCGAGCGAATCGCTGCCCAGGAAGAAGGCGGCGTCCTGCCCGGGGCCGAGCAGCGGCTGCGCGACCATGTCCAGAGGATCGCCCGGGAACAGCACGCCGGCGAACAGCGCCGACAAGGCCACGGCCGCGAGCAGCAGCATGCCCGCCAGGGCGGAGGGATTGCGCAGGAAAGCGCGCCAGGCCGACGCGCGCGCCGCCAGGCCGGGCGCATCGTCCGCCTGGCCGGGCGCGGGCTTGCGCGCCGGATTCAACAAGGCTTTCAAGGTCATGGCCAGCCGGCCCTCCTGTGCGGGGTCATTGGGTCAGCGCAGCCGGATGCGCGGGTCCAGCCAGGCCTGCAGCAGGTCCACCAGCATGTTGGCCACGATCACCAGCAGCGAGGACAGGAACAGGATGCCCAGCAGCACGGCGTAGTCGCGCGCCAGCACCGATTCCAGTGCCAGCCGTCCCAGGCCGGGCCAGCTGAACACGGTCTCGATCACGGTCGCGCCGCCCAGCAGCGCGCCGAAGTGCATGCCCGCCACCGTCGTGACCGGGATCAGCGCGTTGCGCAGCACATGCCGGAACGTGACCGCGCCCGGCCCCAGGCCCTTGGACTCGGCGGTGCGCACATAGTCCTGGCGGCTGACCTCCAGCATGGACGCGCGCGTCAGGCGCGCGAAGATCGCGATGAAGAAGCCGGACGTGGCCAGCGCCGGCAGGACCAGATGGCGCGCGCCGTCGACGAACGCGGCCCAGCCCGACAGGCCCGCGCCTATCGTATGGTTGCCGCCGGTGGGCAGCCAGCCCAGCTTGACCGAGAACAGCACGATGGCCATCAGCCCCAGCCAGAACGCGGGCGTGGAATACAACAGCAGCGCGACGACGGACAGCAGCCGGTCCTGCCACTTGCCGGCCCGCGCCGACATCAGCACGCCCAGCAACACGCCGGCGGCGACGGCGATGCCCAGCGCCGTGCCCATCAGCAGCAGCGTGTTGCCCAGCCGATCCAGGATCAGCTGCGCCACCGGCGCGTTGTGGCGCGGCGACATGCCCAGGTCGAACTGCGCGATGCCAGTCAGGTAGCGCCACAGCCGTTCCAGCATCGGCAGGTCCAGCCCGAAGTGGCGCCGCAGCTGCGCCATGCCTTCCTCGGTGGCGCTGCCGGATTCGGCGGCGATCACGTCCGCCGCGTCGCCGGGCACCAGCTCCAGCAGGACGAAGTTCAACGCCACGATGCCGATCACCGTGGGCAAGGCCTGCCAGGCGTTGCGCCGCAGGACGCCGGCGATGCGGGCCAGGCCATGGCGGCGAAAGACGCTCATGTCATGCGCCCCTGGCTCAGGATCCGGCGAAGTACACGTCGGCGAAATTGCCGCGCGTGCCTTCGGCGCTCGTGTCCCAGTCCTTCACCTTGCGGCCTACGATGGTGACGTTGGGATTGGCGCCCAGCTCGATGGACGCGGCGTCATCGTGCACCGCGCGCTGAAACTCGACGAACAGCTGGCGGCGCCGCGCTTCGTCCGGCTCCACCGCGGCCGCCTCCAGCAGACGGTCTACCTCGGGGTTCTGGTAGTGCGAGGCGTTGGAGAAGGGCAGTCCGATCTTGAAATTGCGCGACCAGAACACCCGCTGCACGCCAATGGTGGGATCGAAAGTGTTGGTCAGGTTCTCCAGCGTGATATCGAAGGCCCTGTCCGTGTACACGCGCGTCACGTAGGTGGCGAAGTCCAGGCTTTCCAGCTCGGCGTCCAGGCCGATGCGCAGCAGCGCCTGGCGCACGAACTCGGCCGCGCGGCGATCCTGGAACGGGTTGTAGAGCAGCCGGACCTTGAAGCGCTTGCCATCCGTCTTGCGCGGATAGCCGGCGCCGTCTAGCGCCGCCTCGGCCGCCTTCACGTCATAGGGATAGTGCCGGATCTGGTCGTCGTGAAAGCGTGTCAAGGCCTTGCCGATGGGGCTGGCCGACACCACCCCGCGCCCGTACCACACGGTACGCGCGAAGACCTCGACGTTCAGCGACTGGGCCACCGCCTGGCGCACCTCACGCTTGCGGAACGGCTCGGAATCGAAGTTGAAATAGATCTGCTGGTGATCGCCCACATAAGGCCATGGCGTCACGTCCACCACGACGTGCTTCAGCTTCTCGAAGCGGTCGATGTCCGACAGCGCGATGGACTTGTTCGCCAGCTGCGCTTCGCCGGACTCCAGCGCCGCCGCGCGCGCGGCGGCCTCCGGAATGAATCGGGCGACCGCGACATCCAGGTAGGGCTTGGGCGCGTTCCAATAGTTCGGATTGCGCTCCAGCCGCACATGGCTGCCACGCACCCATTCCTTGAAGATGAACGGCCCGGTGCCCACCGGACTGTTATTGCGCGGATTGGTGGCCACGTCCTTGCCCTCGTACAGATGCTTGGGCACGATCGGCGATTCCGAGGCCGACAGCGCCGTCAGCAGGTAGGGCGCGGGCTTTTCCAGCTTGAGCACCAGCGTGTGGTCGTCCGGCGTCTCGATGGCGCCGACGTTGGCGAAGGTCACGCGTCCGCGCGGATGCACGGCCTTGATGGTGGCGATGGAATAGGCCGCGTCGGCGGCCGTGAAGGGCTGGCCGTCGTGCCACTTGACGCCCTGGCGCAGCGTGAACTCATAGCGCAGGCCATCGGCCGACACCTGCCAGCCAGTGGCGAGCTGGGCGATGGGCTTGAGCTCCCGGTCATAGGCGAGCAACCCTTCGATCACCTTGGGCCCGAGTTCCGTGCTGCCGCCGGCCGAGGTGGTCAGCGGCACGAACGCGGCCGGCTCCTGCGGAATGATCCAGGTGAGCGTGCCACCGCGCGGCGGCGTCGCCTGGCTCCAGGCCGGTGACGCCAGCGTCGCCGCGCCGATCAGCGCCAGAAGGCCCAGCAGCCGGGCCAGCCCGCGCGGGTGCGTATTTTCTCGGATGCTCTGCATTGCTTGCGTTCCACCAATCTACGGAAAGCGTCGATATTAGAAAGACCCTCGCGCCATCGCTACGACTGATGAATCATGAGCAAATACCCGCATCCTGACGCGCCCGACCGACCCGATGGCGCCGTGGCGCGCGCCGCCACGCCTATGGAAATGGCGCCTTAGCAAATGGAAATTGGTTCTTTGACGCGCCTTTCGCCGCTTGCCGACAATGCAGGATTCCCCCAGCCCTGGCGCACGTTCCATGAGCACACTACTCGCGGCCGATCCGGCCGCCGGCATCGAGCATCATCCATCTCCCGCCGATCTGCCCGGCAGTCCGTTCGCACAGGCGCTGCGCCAGCCCATCCTGCTCGGCCTGTTCCTGCCGATCCAGGCGGGCGGCTGGAGCGCCTCCACGCTGGAGCGGACCACCGACTGGCGCTGGGAGTACAACCGCGACCTGGTGCTGAAGGCCGAAGCGCTGGGCTTCGACCTGGTGTTCGCGCTGTCGCAATGGCTGCCCAAGGGCGGCTATGGCGGCGTGTTCGACGGCAACGCGCTGGACTCGTTCCAGACCACCGCCGCGCTCACCTCCATCACCCGCCGCATCCTGCTGATCTCGACGATCCACGTGCTCTACGGCCCGCTGCACCCGCTGCATCTGGCCAAGTGGGGCGCGACGCTGGACCATATCTCCGGCGGCCGCTGGGGCATCAACGTGGTCACGGGCCACCGGGAAGTCGAGCACCGCGCCTTCGGCACGGAACAGATCGAGCACGACCGACGCTACGAACTGGCCTCGGAATTCGTCGACGTGCTGCAACGGCTGTGGCGCGAGGACGAACCGCTGTCCTTCAGCGGCCGCTCGTCATGGAAACTGCAGGATGCCTATGTCACGCCCAAGCCGCGCTACGCGCGGCCGCTGCTGGTCAGCGCCACCGGCTCGGACGCGGGCATCGCCTACGCGGCGCGCCATTCGGACGTGGTCTTCATCACCAGCCCGGGCGCGTCGGACTTCACCAGCGCGATCGAGGTCCTGCCCGCCCATGCCGAACGCGTGAAGGCGGCGGCGCGCGGCGTCGGCCGGCGCGTGCGCACGCTGCTCAATCCCATGGTGATCAGCCGCGAGACCGAGAGCGAGACGCGCGCCTACTACGAGGCCATCGTCGCCAGGCAGGATTTCCGCACGCCCGACGGCTTCCAGAGCCTGAAGAGCGATGCCCATGCCTGGCGCGGCCGGGAGGGCGTGGACCCGCCCAGCCGCCGCGCCATCGGCGGCAATATCGAAGTGGTGGGCACGCCCGAACAGATCGTCGAACAGTTTGTGCGGCTCAGGCAGGCCGGCATCGACGGCCTGCAGCTGAGCTTCTTCGATTTCAAGCCGGACCTGGAGTTCTTCGGCGACAGGATTCTGCCGCTGATGAAACAGGCCGGCTTGCGGACTTAGGCGCGGCGCGCCGTCAGCCACTGCGCCGGCTTGAGCGCCTTGCCCACGATACGGATCTCGCCGATGCTGCCGAAGAAGCCGTCGGCCCGCTGGCCGTCCCACGAGCCCGCGCCGATGATCCAGGGCATGTTGGCCGCCAGCGCGGCCAGGCCAGGCGCGTTGCTGGCGTTGCGCAGCACCGGCGCGCCCTCGATGTACAGCACGGTTTCATGCGTGACCTCGTCGTTGACGATGGCCACGTGCATCCACTTGTCGGCGATGATCTCGCCGGACCAGTTGGTCTTGGCGCCGCGCGTGCCCGAGACTTCGGGCACGACTTCCCACTGGACTTCGCGCAGGCTGGACAGCGCGAACAGCAGCGGCGGCGATTCCGGGTCGCCGTCCGAGAAGCCGGCCAGGCTGCCGCGCTTGCCGTCGCGCGTCATGACGTTCATCCACGCGTGCTTCTGCGCCGTCCAGTCCTTGTCGATCTTGAGGAAGGCCTCGACGGTATAGCCCGACGGCACCGTCTCCGGATTGATCGGCGCGGCCACGTCGGTCGTGAAATAGCTCATGCGGGCCGTGTTCTTGTCCGTGTTCAGGAAGCGCACCGAACCGGGCGCGGCCGACAGGTAGTGATGGTCGCCCGACCACACCAGGTCGGCTTCCTGCGCCCCGGCCACGCCATCGATGTTCAGCGGCGCGCGGCGGATCGGGTTCGCGCCGGTCACGTCGGCCACGGTCTCGCCCACCTTCACGGGCTGCCCGGCCACGCCGCCGAAGAAGCGCCAGTGCGCCAGCGTGTTGGCGACCTTGGGATAGTCCTCGGCGTCGACCGCCGGCTTCTGCACGATCGTGGCGGGGTCGGTGTAGTTCGCCAGGATCAGCGCGCGCGCCTGCTCGACCAGCGAGCCGCGCGTGGCGGCGCCCGCCTTGAAGGTCTTGTTGAAGCCCGAGAAGCGCTGGGCGAAGTCCATCTTGATGGTGAACTGCTCGTTCGGCGCCGTCAGCACCGCCTGGTCGAAGGCGTTCAGCGTTTCCTTGGGCTTTTGCGGCACCCAGGGCGAGAAGGACAGGACCTTGATCTCGTTGTGGGTCAGGTCGAATTCGTACAGGCGCATCAGGCCGTTGCCGCCCTGGTAGGCCATCTGGTAGTCGACCACCATTTCCTCGACGGGATTGCCGAAGTCGTTGGTCTTCGTCAGCCGCGCCGCGCCGTGGTAGTGGCCGTTGAGCGTCATGAAGATCTGGTCGTTCTTGCGGATCAGCTTTTCCCACAGCATCTTGCCGTAGGGCACTTCCAGCGGGGAGACGCCGTCCTTGTCGATGTTCAGCAGCTGGTGATTGACCAGGATGACGGGCAGCGTGGGATTGGCGCGGATGACCAGGTTGGCCCATTCCAGCGCCGCGTCCGACACGCGCCACGACAGCGAAAGCACCATGAACTTCTGTCCCTCGGCTTCGAACACATGGTATTCGTGGAAGCCGCTGGCATCGCGGCCGCCGAACGTGGCCTGCTGCTTCGCGCGGTCGCGGCCGAAGTTCTTCAGATAGGGTTCGAGCGCCCGGTCCCGCAGCTCGTCGGTTTCCTTCCCGTTCTTCTGGCTGCTCTCGTCCACATAGTCGCGATCCATGATCACGTCATGGTTGCCCGCCAGGATGGAGTAGGGCACCTTGGCGTCCTCCAGCACCTTCATCGCGGCGCTGGCCACCTTCCACTGGTCCGGCTTGCCCTGCTGGTCGACCACGTCGCCCAGGTGCGCCAGGAACGGGATGTTCAAGGCGGCGGCATGCTGCGCCACCCAGCGAGTCTGGGCCTGGAACGGCTCGCTGCCGTACTTGCGCATGAACTGCTGGTTCTCGGCATCGGTGGCGTAGCGCGAGTAGAACTGCGTGTCCGGCAGCACCGCCAGGGCGAAGGTCGACGCAAGCGCGGGCTGCGGCTGCGGTTGCGGCTTGGCCGGGACCGCATCGTCGTCATCGTCGCTGCTGCTGTTGCAGCCGGCCAGCAACAGGCTGCCGCCGATGGGCAGCAAGGTCGCGCCGATGCCGGCGCGCAGCAGGCTGCGCCGCGTAGTGTTGAGCGCGATGGGCAGGTCGGCGCTTTGCTGCGCGGTGATGACAGGGGTCTGGGATGGGGTCTTGCTGCCGTGCTTCATGAATGCAACCTGAAAAAGCTAGGCAGTCTAGGCAGGACGAATGACGTAGCCATGACGATGGCGATACTGCGGACGGGAAGCGACAGCCCGCGCTGTCAGGCCACGGACTTATTCACATGTTATGGAAACGTGCGGCGCCTGGAGACGGCAACGCCGCGCCGTCTCCTCAAGGCCGGCCGCGCGTCAGCCGATAGGTCCGGAATGCCGGCGTGACAGCGGCCACGGCAAGATTGCATCCGACCAGGCCCAGCATCATCCACAGCGCGGCATCGATGCCCGAGGCCGCGATCAGGCTGCCCGCGACATACGGGAATCCGAAGGCGCCGGCGAAATAGCCCAGGGTGAACACCTGCGACGCGGCGGGAATGGAGATGCCCAGGCCATCGGCCAGATTGACCGCCATGGCGTTGAGCGTGGAATAGGTCAGGCCATACCCCGTGGCGAACAGGATGGTGGCGGCGACATAGAGCGGCGCGCTGCCTGCGTTCACGGCCAGCAGCAGGATGCCGCACAGCGTGATCGCGAACAAGGACAGGGCCAGGCGCCCCAGCGGCAGCTTGCCGATCCATGAGGCGACCGTGAAGCGCAGCAGCACGGTAGTGATGGTGAAGGTCAGGAAGAACGTGTCGGCGCTCAGCCCCCGGGATTGCGCATAGAGGCTTTGGAAGGTCGACAGCCCCGCGAAGGTGCAGGCGGCGATGCCCATCAGCGCGACCGGCAGCACGGTCTTCGCGCGCAGCACGCAGGCCACGGCGGACAGCGACAGCGCCACCGTCTTGAGCTCCAGCTGCGGCTGGCGGGCAAGGCTGCGCCGCAGCAGCCAGGCAACGCCCGCCGCGATCGCACAGCACGCGGCATAGGCCGCGAAAGCGGCGGACGCCCTGCCGGACTGCCGCGCCAGGAAATGACCGAGCGGCGCGGCCAGCCCCATGCCCAGCATCTGCGATCCCGACAGCAGGGTCAGCGCCTCCAGGCGCGCCTTCGGTTTCAGGCAATGGATCAGCAGAATGGGCGCCAGCATGTAGAACACGGCCCACCCCAGGCCCAGCAGCAGGCCGCCCGCGTAGGCCATCGGCAAGCCTCCGGCGTCCAGCAGCGCGAAACAGGCCATCGCCATGGCCATCGCGCCTGCCGCGCAGGCAATCAAGGGCAGGATGCCCATGCGCTCGGCCCAGCGTCCGGCGAAGACCGAGCCGACCAGCGTCGCCACGATACCGATGCCGATGACGGTGCCGGCGCGGGATGCCTCATGGCCGGCCGCGACCAGCGCATCCGCCAGCAGGAAACTCGCGCCGTAGGCCAGCGCCAGCGACATGGCGGCCAGCAGGTAAGGCAGCAGGATGCGCAGCGGCAGCCTGTCCGCCAACTGCGTTGCCGCATCCTGGGGCGCTACGAAATGACGGGTCGCGAAACGGGACGATGCGTTCATGGATGGCGGCGCAGCGGGAGGATCGTCGGGGAGCCGCCATTATCCCCCTACGGCGGCGACTCCGGCGAGCCGCGAGCCGACGGCCGGACGCGCGTCTCCTCGCGTATCTGCATGAACCATGCGGGCCAGGAGCTGCGGTGCCTGTCAGACGCTTCGATGCAAGGAATCAGCGCCTGTTCCAGCACGGGCAATTGATCGGCCGATTTGGCGATCCGGTATTTGACGCTGTGCACGCACTCCCGGTCGTCGAATTCGCAACGATTGAGCCGGGTGCCGCCACAGGGGCCGTTCGCCAGGCCCTTGGGACAGGTCTCGGGACATACGTAAAGCGTCTCCTGCAGGCGGCAGCTGCCGCAGGTATCGCAGCCGACCAGCGGTCGCTTGACCATGCGTTCGACGGCATGCAGCGCATGCGCCGCCACGGCGGTCTGCCAGATCGGCCGCGTCATGCTCCAGCCCAAGGCTTTGCTGAGCCATCCCCTGCGGCTGAAGAACTGGCGATGCATCGTCGAGAACAGCGCGTAGCGCAGGCGTTCCCGGCGGGTGGCGGTGACGTCGGAGCGTCCCAGTTCCCATGCGCCGTCATCGGGGGTGAAACATACCTGCGGCGCCCCCGGCATCCGCCAGCTGGCATGCCATTGTTCGAGCCATTCGGCCAGCGAAGTGACCTGATCCCGCAGCGCGACAAGCGCCTGCTCCAGCAACAGCAATTCGTCCAGCGTGTGCACCCCGGACACATGCGCGCCGGCATAGCCCATCAACCGCAAGCCCACCATCTGCAGGGCCAGGCGCTCGATACTGCGTCTGGCCGCAAAGGCCTGGGATACGTCCCGCTCCCTGGCCAACAGCTCGCGCATGGTGTCGGTGATGACAACGCCGGGCACGGCCTGCAGCGCGGCGGCGCGCTTGTCGGTCAAGCTCATGACGCAGGCCAGCATGGGTTTCATGCTGTGCTGCACGCGCATCCAGGCCTGGGCCTCGACATGCTTGGCGGCGTCGAAACCCAGCTGCAGGGTCAGGAAATCCGCGCCTGCCAGCAGCTTCTTCCGCGCCTTCAGATACTGTGCGCCGCCTTCTTCCTCGCGGTACTTGAACGGGTTCAACGCCGCGCCCAGCAGCCAGTCCGGGCCGTGCTCGCGGGCTATCTGCAGCGCGGACACCGACTCCAGATAGCGCACGGCCGCCCTGCCCGGATCGTGGCCCGGCAGGCGGTCCCCGCTGAGCAGCAGCAATTGATTCAGGCCACGGGTCCTCATCTCCGCCATCTGGCGCAGCAGATCCGCGCGCTCGCGATCCTTGCCGGAAAAATGCAGCAGGGATGCCGCCGGATCGCCCAACGCGCCCGCGCCTTCCAGCGGACTCAGATCGGAGTGCGCGCCGACGCGATCGGCGTAGGCCGGCAGCAAGGGCCAGCCCGCCAGATGCCCGCGTTGCACGATCTGCCCGAGCGCCGCCAGGCGCGCGGGGGACTGCTGGGGGATGATCTCCAGCACGCAGACAAAGCGTCCGTCGTCCAGCGCCTGCTTCAATGCGCTCAAGACGGCTCGATACCTGGCAACGCCAATACGGATGGGACGGCGGCAGTCAAACGCTCAAGCCTCGCAGTGCGCGGCGATGTTGCGGTACTGCCCTTTGAAATACAGCAATGGCTGCGTGGCGGCGGTTTGCTGCAGGTTCAGCGCCTTCACCTCGCCGATGACGATCACGTGATCGCCGGCGGCGTGTTCGGCGTAGATGTCGCAATCCAGCCAGTGCAGGCTGCCGGCGATGAGCGGATTGCCCAGCGGCGATTCACGCCATTCGATGCCGTGCCACTTGTCCGTGCCGCGACGGGCGAACTGATTGGAAATATCGACCTGCTCGTCCGACAGGATATTGACCGCGAATCGGCCTGCCTGGCGGATCTTGGGATAGCTGGCCGAACCGGACATCACGCTGAATGACACCAGCGGCGGGTTCATCGACACGCTGTAGAACGACTGGCAGGTGAAACCCACCGGCTCGCCCGCGATGTGCGATGTGACCACCGTGATGCCGGACGCGTAGTGTCCGAGCGCTTCGCGAAAGCGCAATGGTTCGATGGCGGTGCTGGGGAGTGACATGGTAGCTACGAAATACGAGGGACTGCTCGACGGCGAGCCTGCCGCCGCAAACGCATGCGGCGGCGGGCTTCGCCCCAGGCTTAGTTCGAGAGTTCCTGGCGGACGATTTCCGCGCCGGCGCTCAGCGCGCTCAGCTTGCCGCGCGCGACGGCGCGGGGCAGGGGCGCCATGCCGCAGTTGGTGCAGGGATAGAGCTTGTCGGCATCCACGAACTGCAGCGCCTTGCGCAGGGTATTGGCGACTTCCTCGGGCGTTTCGATGGTGTTGGTGGCCACGTCGATGGCCCCGACCATCACCTTCTTGCCGCGAATCAGCTCGATGAGATCCATCGGCACGCGGGAATTCTGGCATTCCAGCGAGACGATATCGATGCTGGACTTCTGCAGCTTGGGGAAGGCCTCTTCATACTGGCGCCATTCGGAGCCCAGCGTCTTCTTCCAGTCCGTGTTGGCCTTGATGCCGTAGCCATAGCAGATGTGGACGGCCGTCTCGCACTTCAGGCCTTCGATGGCCCGTTCCAGCGTGGCCACGCCCCAGTCATTCACCTCGTCGAAGAAGACGTTGAACGCGGGCTCGTCGAACTGGATGATGTCGACGCCGGCCGCTTCCAGCTCCCTGGCTTCCTGATTCAGGATCTTGGCAAATTCCCAGGCCAGCTTTTCGCGGCTCTTGTAGTGATCGTCATACAGCGTATCGATCATGGTCATGGGACCGGGCAGGGCCCATTTGATCGGCTGCTTGGTCTGCTGGCGCAGGAACTTGGCATCCTCGACGAAGACCGGCTTGCGACGCGCCACGGCGCCGACGACCGACGGCACGCTGGCGTCATAGCGATCGCGGATCCGCACCGTCTTGCGGTTCTCGAAATCAACGCCGTCCAGGTGCTCGATGAAGGTGGTCACGAAGTGCTGGCGCGTCTGCTCGCCATCGCTGACGATGTCGATGCCCGCGTGTTGCTGTTCCTGCAGGGACAGGCGCAGCGCGTCTTGCTTGCCCTCGAGCAAGCCCTCGTCCTGCAGTTTCCAGGGCGACCAGAGCGTCTCGGGTTGCGCCAGCCATGAGGGTTTCGGCAGGCTGCCGGCGGTGGAAGTGGGGAGCAGTTTTTTCACGATGAATGACCTGGTAGCTTTTTATTGATCAAAACGGGCGGTGGCGGACCACTGCGCAAGAACCGATTGGTAGGGCTTGATGAAGTGTTCTTCGACAAACCGTCCCTGCTCGACGGCCAGCCGGCTGCGTTCCTCTCGGTCATAGACGATGCGGGTCAGCGAATAATCCTGGTGCTTCAGGCTGGGCTGATAGGATTTCCCCGCCGCGGAGTTCGCGTTGTAGATCTCGGGCCGATAGATCTTCTGGAAGGTATCCATCGTGCTGATGGTGCCGATCAGCTCGAGATTGGTGTAGTCGCCCAGCAGATCGCCCGTGAAATAAAAGGCCAGGGGCGCGGCGCTGTTCGGCGGCATGAAATAGCGAACCTTCATGCCCATTTTCTTGAAATACTCGTCGGTCAGCGAATATTCATCCTGCAGGTATTCAACGCCCAGCACCGGATGCTGGTTTTCGGTCCGGTGATAGACCTTGCTGCTGGAAACACTCAGGCAGATGACGGGCGGCTTCTTGAAATATTCCTTGTAAGTGCTGGAATTCACGAAGAACTTGAAAAGATTGCCATGCAGGTCGCCGAAATCTTCCGGCGTGCTGAACTTGGCCTGATCCTTGTTGTGCTCCAGCAGCAGGACGCTGAAGTCATAATCCCGCACGTAGGAGGAAAAATTATTCCCCACGATGCCGTCGATGCGCTCGCCGGTTTTGCGGTCGACGATATTGGTCTTCAATATCTCGATCAGGGGAAGGGCATTGCCGCTGGTTTCCCCATCGATATTCAGCTCGACAGAGATGATTTCAAGTTCGACGCCATAGCGGTCGCCCTTGGGGTTGTCCCAATGCGCCAGGGCATTGAAACGATTGTTTATCATGCTGAAGGTGTTGCGCAGGTTCTCCTGGCGGCTTGTCCCTCTGGCCAGATTGGCGAAATTGGTGGTGATGCGCGTATTATCCGAGGGACGATAATCCTCATCGAAATTAATACTCTTGATGGAAAACGTGAAATCTTTGCTCATTGCTATCTGGCGCCCAGAACCCTGAAATAAAACCCGCTTGCTGCCACAATGCTTGCCAGTATTATTTTTGATTCTCTTGACCTGGCAGCCTTGACATCCTCGGAATCAGGGCCGAATTCTATGCTGCGCTGCGCACAAATAAAAATGAAATGATTTCAAAACACCATTAGCCAGACTCATAGTCTGTATAAATGAGTTGGCCTCATAATATTATTAGTCAAACTCATATTGACGCACCGGGTGATTTGGCCGCGACAATTGGCGTACTGAGGGTCCGCATTGCGCGGGCATCGCAGGCGCAGGCCTTCCTGTCGATCGACATGGTGATGTCCTGATCACAGGTCGACGCCCGGTAGCGCCCGTTTCGCACTACGCTCCATACGCGGCGGAAATCAGTAAGCCCCCTGGCCTGCTTGCGTTTCCAAGCCACGGGATCAGCGGTTCTTTTGCTTGGCAAGCGCTAGCGCGCTGTCCCGTAGATGCACCCGCACGAACGCCACCCCTAGCCGCCATGGCGTCGTTGCGAGTCCTCGCGACGCCTACGAGGATCGTTACAGTTCGCGCCCAGCCCTGACGTCTGTGGATGCGTTTCCCCATGCGGACGCCCCTACGGGACTACGCACCTGGCAAGCAGCATCATGAAAAACGGCGTCATAGAAAATAGGATGCTAAGTCCATGTTTTCTTTGACTATTGGAAGAATTCAATGGAAAATTCATGAATCATCCAATCCTCTTGTAAATCAAATACTTATGCCTCACTCTTTCTTCGACGAGGTTCCAGAGGACAAGCTGAAGCACATCATTGACGCTCAGCAGCTTCACACTGCCTACCGGGCGGCTTTCCAAGAAGCAAAGCGGTATCAGGGGCGGCTCAATTGGGAAAGCGCGAACGGTACGGAGTACCTCGTCAGCACCCGATATGACTACGGGGTACGCCAGCGGAAAAGCCTCGGGCCCAGGAGCGATCACACCGAAGAAATCCTCCGCTTTTACACGGAACGATCAGCGGCGTGTCGCAAGCTGCTCGAGGCCCTTACCGCGAAACTCGAGAAACAGGTCAAGATCAATCGTGCGTTGCGCCTGGGCAATGTGCCGCCCCCGGTCACCAAGGTGTTGGCCCAGATCGAAAACGCCGGGCTGGCCAGGAAAATCATGACCATCGGCACGAATGCGATGTACGCCTACGCATGCGCCGCGAGTGTCACGTTTGCAGACTCCATCATGGCGACGCAAGATCTAGACCTGCTCTGGGACAGCAGGTCAAAGCTGCGAATCGCGAGCCCGGACCCAAAGGGCTTGCTCGGCGTCATTCAGCGTGGCGACCCATCCTTCATGAAAATGGAGGGCAAGCCATTCACGCTAGTGAACAACGAGGGCTACCAGGTCGACTTGATCAAGCGCGATGAAGGCTACCAACACTCGGAGCCAGGCCAGATTTGGGCCAACGAGGAGGACTTCTGGGCGGTGAAGGTGCACAACATGGACTGGCTTCTCTCCGCTCCCAGATTCGAGCAGATCGTGATCAGCACCAACGGCGGCATGGCAACGATGACTACCGTCGACCCGCGTGCTTTCGGACTCTTCAAAGTCTGGCTAAGCGAACAAAACACACGCGATGCCGCCAAGCGCAGACGGGATTCCGCTCAGGCGACTGCCATTTTTCGACTGATCGAAGAATGGCTTCCACAACTTTCTTTCGAAGACATCAAGACGATACCGGAACGAATCCGAGTCCGCGCGCGCGACATCTGAGCTTGAAGTCCACCTGAGCATCTGGATAAGCAGAAAAACACCCCAAAGGTTGGATCGGCGTCCAACTTTTGGGGTGCGGTTCAAAACCAATACACCTGCCCCCGCCTCACTCCACCGTCACGCTCTTGGCCAGGTTGCGCGGCTTGTCCACGTCCGTGCCGCGCGCGCAAGCCGTGTGATACGACAGCAGTTGCAGCGGCACCGTGTGCAGGATCGGCGACAGCATGCCGTAGTGCTCGGGCATGCGGATCACGTGCATGCCCTCGGCGCTGACGATCTTGCTGTCGGCGTCGGCGAACACGTACAGCTCGCCGCCGCGCGCGCGCACTTCCTGCATGTTGGACTTCAGCTTTTCCAGCAGGCCGTCCTTGGGCGCGATGGTGACCACGGGCATGTGCTCGGTCACCAGGGCCAGCGGGCCGTGCTTGAGTTCGCCGGCCGGGTAGGCCTCGGCGTGGATATAGCTGATTTCCTTGAGCTTGAGCGCGCCTTCCAGCGCGATCGGATAGTGCATGCCGCGACCCAGGAACAGCGCGTTTTCCTTGGAGGCGAAACGGTCCGCCCAGGCCATGATCTGCGGTTCCAGCGCCAGCACCGAACCGATGGCGGCGGGCAGGTGGCGCAGCGACTTGATGTGCGCGGCTTCCTGCTCGGCGGTCAGATTGCCGCGCACCTGCGCCAGCGCCAGCGTCAGCAGGAACAGTCCGGTCAGCTGAGTGGTGAAGGCCTTGGTCGAGGCTACGCCGATTTCCACGCCGGCGCGCGTGATGTAGGACAGCTTGCATTCGCGCACCATGGCGCTGGTGGCCACGTTGCAGATGGTCAGCGTGTTCTGCATGCCCAGCGAACGTGCGTGCTTGAGCGCGGCCAGCGTGTCGGCCGTTTCGCCGGACTGCGAGATCGTCACCACCAGCGCGCGCGGGTTCGGCACGCTGTCGCGGTAGCGGTATTCGCTGGCGATTTCGACATTCACCGGGATCTTGGCGACGGACTCGATCCAGTACTTGGCGGTCAGACCCGCGTAGTAGCTGGTGCCGCAGGCCAGGACCAGCACCGAATCGATGTCCTTGAAGATCTTGTAGGCGTCATCGCCGAACAGCTCGGGCGTGATGGACTCGATGTCCTGCAGGGTATCGCCCACCGCGCGCGGCTGCTCGAAGATTTCCTTCTGCATGTAGTGGCGGTACGGGCCCAGCTCGGCGGCGCCGGTGTGCACGTGCACGGTATGCACCGCGCGATCGGCGGCGCGGCCTTCGGCGTCCACGATCCAGACGCGGGTCAGCTGCAGGTCGACGACGTCGCCGTCTTCCAGGTAGATGATCTGGTCGGTGGTGCCGGCCAGGGCCAGCGCGTCGGACGCCAGGAAGTTCTCGTTCTGACCCACGCCCACCACCAGCGGCGAGCCCTGGCGGGCGCCGACCACGCGGTGCGGTTCATCGCGGCAGAACACGGCGATGGCATAGGCGCCATGCAGGCGGCGCACGGCCTGCTGCACGGCCTCGAACAGGTCGCCGGCGTACAGGTGGTTGACCAGGTGGGCGATGACCTCGGTGTCGGTCTGGCTTTCGAAGACGTAGCCGGCGGCCTGCAGCTCGGCGCGCAGTTCGTCGTGGTTCTCGATGATGCCGTTGTGGACCAGCGCGATGCGCGGCTCGTCATTGCCCAGGTGCGAGAAGTGCGGGTGGGCGTTGTGCGTGGCCGGCACGCCGTGGGTGGCCCAGCGGGTATGGGCGATGCCGGTGAAGCCGGTCACATGGTCCTGGGCGATCTGGTCGCTCAGTTCGGCCACGCGTTGCGTGCTGCGCGTGCGACGCAGGTGGCCATCGGCGTAGACCGCGACGCCGCAGGAGTCGTAGCCGCGGTATTCCAGCCGCTTCAGGCCTTCGACGAGGATCGGGGTGATGTCGCGCTGGGCGACGGCGCCAACAATGCCGCACATAGGAGAAACTCCTGTAAGGGTTCGGGTACGGAACGCATTGTGCGCGCGCCACAAAGAAATTTGATTTCTTTATGTGAAGTTTTTTGGAAGTTTATTTACTTACTGGATTGTGATTAAATAATCTTTCATTTCATACGCCAAAGTGAAATACATGGCGCAAAACACCGCTCCCGCGCTGCCCGAACTGGACGATCTGGACCGCCGCATCCTGGAACAGCTGCAAATCGACTGCGCGCTGACCAACCAGGACCTGGCCGAACGCGTGCACGCCTCGCCCCCGACCTGCCTGCGGCGGGTGCGGCGGCTGGTCGACATCGGCGTGGTCGACCGGCAGGTGGCGATCCTGGCCGCCGACAAGCTGGGCAGCACGCTGACGGCCATCGTCGAGATTACGCTGGACGTGCAGGCCGCCGAGAGCCTGGACGCGTTCGAGCAGAGCATGCTGGCCGAGCCCGCCGTGCTGCAGTGCTACCGGGTGTCGCCCGGTCCGGATTTCGTGGTGATCGCACAGGTGCGGGACATGCCGGCCTACCATGCGCTGGTGCACCGCGCCTTCACGGCGCAGGCCAATGTGCGCAACGTGCGCACGTTCTTCTCGGTGCACCGCGCCAAGTTCGAGACGCGGATCGCGGTGCGGGAGTAGCGGTGCGGGAGTAGCGGTGCGCGACTAGCGACGCGGGGATAGCACCCGCTCGAACTGCGCCAGATACCGATTCCCCATCTTCTGCACATCGTGCTCATCGCGCACGTAGGCATAGGCGCGCTCGGTAACTTCCTGGCGGAAGACGGCGTCGTCCAGGCAGCGCGCCATGCCGGCGGCCAGGGCCTTGTGGTCGCCCACGGCGCAGAGCACGCCACGACCGTCGGCCAGGCTTTCCTTGAGACCGCCGGCGTCGGTGGACACCACCGGCACGCGCTGCAAGAAGGCGTCCAGCACGCTGCTGCCCAAGGCTTCTTCCTCGGAGCTCATGACGAACACATCCAGCACGCTGTAGAAATCTTCCACGCCCTTGCGAAAGCCGGCGAAGCGGTAGACGTCCTCGATGCCCAGCTTGCGGGCCTCGTCCTTGGCGGCCTGTTCCTGGCCGCCGCCGGCGCCGAAGTGCAGGAAGATGAAGTCGCGGCGCGTGCGCGCCAGCTCGGCCACGGCGCGCACCAGCGTGACCGGGTCCTTGTCCTGGATCAGCGCGGCCGAGGTCGCCATGACCTTGCGGCCGTCCAGCTGGAACTCGCCGACCAGCGCGGCGACGTTGTCGGCGTTGATCGCATGCGGCTCGACGGCGCTGCGGATGATGGCGGGCTCGATGCCGAGCCGGCGCGGCTCGCTCGCGGCCATCTCGCTGATGGCCACGAACAGGTCGACGTGGCGCCACTTGAAGCCGGTCTTCCATTCCTCGTTCGGCTTGACCACGAAGGAGGTGCGGCGCGAGAAGGCCACCGGCCGGCGGTGCAGCCATTTGGTCAGCACGGCCCAGGTGACGGTATTGGCCGTCTGGGCATGGATGATGTCGTAGCGGCCGGCGCCGGCCAGGAAGCGCAGCTGCGCCGGCACGTTGCGGCATTCGTGGACGGTGAATCCTTCCTGGCGCGCGCGCTCGGCCAGCGGGCCGCCCAGGCGGCACATCAGTTCGACCTCGTGGCCGGCCTTGCGGAAGGCGCGCATGCAGTAGAGCGTCTGCCGCTCGCCGCCGCGCCAGCCCTTCTCGAAGTTCAGCTGCAGGATCTTCATGCGCGGCCGATGCCCGAGTAATCGAAGCCCAGGGCGCGCACGTCGGCCGGCGTGTAGAGGTTGCGGCCGTCGATGATCAGCGGCGTCTTGAGCAGGGCCTTGACGCGGTCGAAGTCGGGCGCGCGGAAGACCTTCCATTCGGTGGCGATCAGCAGCGCGTCGGCGCCATCCAGCGCGTCGTACATGTCCTTGGCGAAGGTCACGCCGGGCTGGCCCACCAGCACGCGCGCGGCTTCGTGCATGGCCACCGGATCATAGGCGCGCACTTCGGCGCCGCGACGGGTCAATTCCGCGATGGCGGTCAGGCTGGGGGCTTCGCGCATGTCGTCGGTATTGGGCTTGAAGGCCAGGCCCCACAGCGCGATCTTGCGGCCGCGCAGGTCTTCGCCGTAGCGCTGCGTCAGCTTCTCGGACAGGCGGAATTTCTGCGCGTGGTTGGCGGCCTCGGCGGCCTCGATGACGCGCATGGGCAGGCCGTGCTCGGCGGCGGTGTTGACCAGCGCCTGCACGTCCTTGGGAAAGCAGGAGCCGCCATAGCCCGCGCCGGGATAGAGGAAGTGATAGCCGATGCGCGGATCCGCGCCGATGCCGCGCCGCACCTGTTCAACGTCGGCGCCCAGCGTCTCGGCCAGGTTGGCCATCTCGTTCATGAAGGAGATGCGCGTGGCCAGCATGGCGTTGGCGGCATACTTGGTCAGCTCGGCCGAGCGCACGTCCATCACCATGAGACGATCGTGGGTGCGCTGGAAGGGCTCGTAGATGCGACGCATGACGCCGATGGTGTAGTCGTCGTCGGCGCCGACGATGACGCGGTCCGGACTCATGAAGTCGTTGATGGCCGCGCCTTCCTTGAGGAATTCCGGATTGGACGCCACCGTGAACGGCAGGTCCACGCCGCGCGCGGCCAGCTCCTTGGCGATCACGGCGCGCACCTTGTCGGCTGTGCCGACGGGCACGGTGGACTTGTCCACGATGAGCTTGCGCGAGGTCATGTGGCGCGCGATGTTGAGCGCGGCGGCCAGCACGTATTTCAGGTCGGCCGAGCCGTCCTCGCCGGGCGGGGTGCCGACGGCGATGAACTGCACGTCGCCAAAGGCCACGCTCTGCGCCACGTCGTCGGTGAAATGCAGCCGGCCGGCCTGCACGTTGCGGCGCACCAGGTCTTCCAGGCCGGGTTCGTAGATGGGGATGCCGCCCTGGCGCAACAGCGCGATCTTGGCGGAATCCACGTCCAGGCACATGACGTCGTTGCCCATGTCGGCCAGGCACGCCCCCGACACCAACCCTACGTAACCGGTACCCACGACCGTGATCTTCATGCCCGAACGCCCTTCAAGAATTGGAAAACCGGCGCCGCGGTGGACAAGCCGGCGCCGGCCGCCATTATAGAAGCGCGGCCGGCCGGGACGCCGGTCCGGCGCGCTCCCGGGGTCAGGTCGTCGCGGACAGGGCCGCTAGGGCGTCCGCAGCCTGTTGAAGCGGATGGCGTTCACCGCCACCGCCAGCGCCGCGCAGACCGTGCCCAGCACCAGCGCCAGGCCGGGGCCATGGGCCGCGCTCAGGCTGAAGGCGATGGCGACCAGGGCGGTGCCGAAACTCTGGCCGAACACCCGGGTGGTGGCCTGCAGGCCACCGGCGGCGCCGCTGCGCGCGCGCGGCGCGGCCGACAGCATGGCGCGGTTGTTCGGCGTCTGGAAGAAGCCGAAGCCCAGGCCCGCCACGAACATGCCCGCCAGAATAGGCGCATTGGACACATGCGTGGGCAGTAGCGCCAGCCACAGCATGCCGGCCACCATGGTGGCGGCGCCGATGCCGCTCATGGTCGCGGGCGAATAGCGGTCGGACAGCCGGCCCGCCAGTGGCGCGACCAGCGCCGTGCCGACCGGCCAGGCGCCCATCAGCATGCCGACTTCCAGGTACGGCCGTCCCAGCACCTGCTGGAAATAGAAGGGCAGCGACACGTAGGACGCCATCTGCGCGGCGAAGGTGCAGGCGGACGCGGCCACGGCATAGGCCAACGGGCGGATGCGCAGCAGGTCCACCGGCACCAGCGGCGCGGGCTGGCCGCTGGCGCGGCGCATCAGCACGATGCCCAGAACGGTGGCGATGGCCACCAGGCCGATGCCGCGCAGCAGGTCCGCGCCCATCATGTCCACGCCCGAGATGAACACGCCCAGCGTGGCCATGCTGAGCAGCGCGCTGATGCCGTCGAAGGCGACGTTGTTGCGCGGCACCTCCGGCAGGTGCCGCAGCCCCAGCATGGCCAGCACGCAGACGGGCAGGTTGACCGCGAAGATCCACGGCCACGGCGCCACCGACAGGATGGCCGAGCCGATGGTCGGCCCCAGCACCGACATCACCGCCACGGTGGTGGCGTTGATGCTGATGCCGCGCCCCAGCATCTTGAGCGGATAGATATTGCGCACCAGGCCGCCGAACAGGCACATCAGCGTGGCAGCGCCCACGCCCTGGAACACGCGCGCCAGCGTCAGCTGCAAGAGCGTGCCGGCCAGCGCGCAGCCCAGCGAGGCCAGCGTGAACAGCACCAGCCCGAAGGTGAACATGCGCCGGAAGCCGATGCGCTCGGCCAGCGCCGACAGCGGCAGCAGCATGGTCACCACCGCCAGGTTGTAGGCGTTGACGACCCAGACCGCCTGGGCGGGCGAGGATTGCAGGTCGGCCGCGATGGTGGGCAGGGCCACGTTGGCGATGGTGGTATCCAGCACCGACAGGCTGATGCCCGTCATCACCGTGGCCGCTGCCCAGTAGCGCCGGGGCGCCGGCAGGCCGTCCTGCGGCGCGGCGCCCGGCGTGCCGGTCGGCCCCGCGGCGGTCACGACTTCTTGGTCGGGCGTTGCCAACCGTCGACGGTGAGCTGCTTGGCGCGCGAGACCGTCAGCTTGCCGGCCGGCGCGTCGCGCGTCAGCGTGGTGCCGGCGCCCAGCGTGGCGCCCTGGCCCACGCGCACCGGCGCGACCAGCTGCGTGTCCGAGCCGATGAAGGCGTCGTCCTCGATCACGGTGCGGTGCTTGTTGACGCCGTCGTAGTTGCAGGTGATGGTGCCGGCGCCCACGTTCACGCGCGCGCCGATCTCGGCGTCGCCGATGTAGGCCAGGTGATTGGCCTTGCTGTCGGCGCCCAGCACGCTCTTCTTGATCTCGACGAAGTTGCCGACGTGGCTGCGATCGCCCAGCTCGGCGCCGGGGCGCAGGCGGGCATAGGGGCCGACGCGCGCGTCGCGGCCCACCTGGGCGTCCTGCAGATGGCTGTAGGCCTCGATCTGCGTGCCGGCGCCGACGCTGACGTCGCGCAGCACGCAATGCGGACCCACGCGCACGCCGTCGGCCAGCGTGACCTCGCCTTCGAACACGCAGCCCACGTCGATGAACACGTCGCGGCCGCAGCGCAGCGTGCCGCGCAGGTCGAAGCGCGCGGGATCGGCCAGCGTGACGCCGGCTTCCAGCTGGCGGCGGGCCTGCTCGGCCTGCCAGCGGCGCTCCAGCTCGGCCTGCTGCACGCGGCTGTTCACGCCCAGCGTTTCCCAGGAAGCCGCCGGCTGGGCCGCGCCCACCGGCACGCCGTCGGTCACCGCCAGGCCGATCACGTCGGTCAGGTAGTACTCGCCCTGGGCGTTGTTGTTGTCGATGCGGGACAGCCAGTCCTTGAGCCTGGCGGTCGGCGCGGCCAGGATGCCGGTGTTGACTTCCTTGATGGCGCGCTCGGCCTCGGAGGCGTCCTTGTGCTCGACGATGCGGCAGACCTGGCCGGCGGCGTCGCGCACGATGCGGCCGTAGCCGGTGGAATCGTCCAGCACCTCGGTGAGCACGGCGGCGCCGTCGCCGCGCGCGGCCAGCAGGCGGCGCAGCGTGTCGGGCTGCACCAGCGGCACGTCGCCGTACAGCACCAGCGTCACATCGTCCTTGCCGTCGCCTTCGAGCAGCAGCGGCACGGCCTGCTGCACGGCGTGGCCGGTGCCCTGCTGCGGCTGCTGCAGCGCGAAGTGCAGGCCTTCCTGGCCGCCAAACGCCTGCTTGACGCGGTCGGCGCCGTGGCCAACCACCACGGTGATGCGGGCGGGCGCGAGTTCGCGCGCGCTGGCCAGCACGTGCGCCAGCATGGGCTTGCCGGCCAGCGTGTGCAGCACTTTGGGAAGGTCGGACTGCATGCGCTTGCCCAGTCCGGCGGCGAGTATCACTACATTGAGCATAGAGGTCTACTGTGTTGGAAAACGCAACGGCCCCGAGGAGCCGTTGCGCGTTGCGATTGAGGTCAAGGAGCCGGCGCCAGTGTGCTGTCCCGTAGATGCGTCCGCATGACGAAATTCATCCATAGACGTCAGGGCTAGGCGCAAACCGCAGTG
>NZ_JAGTJY010000560.1:0-419 GCF_018195695.1 Achromobacter sp. Marseille-Q0513
CTAACATTCCCGGTATTGGCTATAGGATTTGGGTACTTGGCTCAGACCCCGACCGGGCGATACCGTTCACTGCGGACGTTCCTGCATCTGCTACAGGGACGGTGTATCGACCTTGGCGATTGGCACAAATGGAGCTGGTGAAGACCGGTTTTGCCGTTGGCGTTGGTAGTCTAGCGACCGGTCTCTACGGGCAGGTGTATGCCAATGGGTCGCCGGGTCAGCCTTATTTCAGGGTCTTTGTGTCGTCAGGCAGCATCATCGTTCCGACGTGCAAGGTTGCCACAGCTTCGGCGAACCTCTCTGTTCCTCTCGGAACCGTCTACACCAGCGCATTTACGGGGCCTGGCTCTACATCGCAGGCACGCAATTTCTCGATTCACGTCGACTGCACTTCACAGACAGGGGCGAACGTGTACATG
>NZ_JAGTJY010000561.1:0-419 GCF_018195695.1 Achromobacter sp. Marseille-Q0513
TCGTAGGCCCAGCGGCCGGCGCCAGATAGGCTATCGCCGGGCGATCCGACAGCGAGCATCCTACCGAGCCGGCATCCCCTTCCTGAGCTTGTACGGCGCCTCCAATAGCTCGGCCGTCATCTGATCGCGTTCCTGGACACAGGGCTCGGCGGGCAGTTCGGCCAGCACCCCGTCGTAGACGATGCCCGTCACGCCGATGGGCCGCTTCAGTTCGCCGGCCATCTGGTGCAAGCGCAAAGGATAGGTTCGCAGGCGCTTGATCTCCCACAGCGCAGCCAACAGATCTGGGTCTATGGTGCCGTCAGGATGCGTGTTGCGGACACGCATGTTGCGTAGGTCTTCGGTGGTGAGGGCAGGGCGGAATGGCATGGTGCGATACCTGGATGAATATCCAGTATATTTCGAACTCGTCTGAGTGC
>NZ_JAGTJY010000562.1:0-419 GCF_018195695.1 Achromobacter sp. Marseille-Q0513
TATTGGATTCCTCCGGCCCCGAGGCGATGCCTCGCGTCGCCGCTCGCATATCGCCTTGCACCTGCACATGGACATTGCCGCCACGCTCCGGATACCAGGCAGCGTATTGGTCGCCGGTCACCAGGGGCTCGTAGCTCGTGGCCGCCGCGCCCAGCACGGACGGGCTGCCGTCGGCGCGGGACTGGGCCTGGTCCGGCGCGCGCTGCAAGCTGTAGGCGTCCTGCCCCAGTGCGTTCAGGACGGGATTGCCCTGCCTGTCTCGCACGGCTGCGGAGGGCGTCCCGGCGGTATAGATGCCGTAGAACGAGGTCTGGCGGAAATCACCGCCCGAAAGAATGTCCAGGTCGCCGCGGCCAGTGCGAATGACGCTGAAGATGGGCGATTCGCCCAGCACGCCGCCCGACAGGTCCTGCTGGTAG
>NZ_JAGTJY010000563.1:0-415 GCF_018195695.1 Achromobacter sp. Marseille-Q0513
CGCGTCGGCTACGCAGCTGGCGATGGGGACTGGCTGCTGTGCTGCTTGCCTTGTTGCTGATCTGGCTGGCTTCTAGCCCGCGTGAGGTCTCCATTCCTCCTGCGGCGCCGGGCAGCGCCGCACCTGGGGCCGAGCCGCCGTGGCAGACCGGCAATCGGGAAGGGCGCTTTGTGCTGACGCTCTATGCCGACTTCGAATGCCCGTTCTGCCAGGCCTACTATCCGGTGCTTCGGCGCTGGGTCACCGGCAACACGGATGTGGCCTTGCAATGGCAGCACCTGCCACTGGCGGCGCACCAGCCGGCCGCATCTGTTGCGGCCAGCCTCGCCGAATGCGCCGCCGAAGTCGGCGGAAGCGAAGTTTTCTGGCGGGCGACAGACTGGATATACACGCACACCCGCGGCAACGGCCTGGG
>NZ_JAGTJY010000564.1:0-415 GCF_018195695.1 Achromobacter sp. Marseille-Q0513
CCGGACCAGCTCGATTCCCTTGCGGATCGTGTGGACGGTTCCCCCGCTGTCCTGGATGGTGAAGGTCCGCAGGCCCGGACTCTCGGCGAGACCCTGCGTGGCCAGCAGGCGCGGGATCTGATTGGTTTCGCAACCCAGCCCGATGATCAGCACGCCGGCGAAGTTGGGATGGCAGGCGTAGCCGCCCAGCGTGCGCTGGAGCATCTTCAGGCCATCGCCCTCCGCGTCCATCGCACAGCCGCTGTGATGGGTCAGCGCGACCACGCCATCGACATGGGGGTAGTCGGCCAGGGCCTCGGGATGGATGTCGCGCCGGAAGTGATCGGCGATCGCGCGCGCCACCGTGGCCGAGCAATTCACGCTGGTCAGGATGCCGATGTAGTTGCGCGTGGCGATCCTGCCGTCGGCCCGGGGG
>NZ_JAGTJY010000565.1:0-412 GCF_018195695.1 Achromobacter sp. Marseille-Q0513
TCAAGCAGCTGGTGAAATGGGCGACCAGCCTCAATGGCTTTGGTTTGCCCTGCATGGCCGTCGTGTGCCACATCGCCCATCATCACGACACGCGCGCCGTCCGCCTCGGCCATCTTCATCAGTCGTTCAAGGATCCGAGTGGGGACCACGCCAGCCTCGTCTATCACCAGAACTGTCCGTGCGTCGAGTTTGAAGCGCTCCTTTTGGCGGGCCTCGAGCACCGACGCGACGGTCTTTGCTTCAATTCCCAGGTCTCGGAGCGCTTCGATCTGTTTGCCATACGACGCCACGGCCTGAACCACATATCCAGCCGCCTCCGCTGTTTGCTTGATCTTCTCGAGCATGTGCGATTTACCTGTCCCAGCCAGTCCCTGCACGCCAACAAACCGATCGGTCGTGCTCAGTATCAGCT
>NZ_JAGTJY010000566.1:0-412 GCF_018195695.1 Achromobacter sp. Marseille-Q0513
GCGCAGGCACGTCGCATCTTCGAGGCATTGGCCGATGGGGGCCAGATCGCCATGCCATTCGATGCAACGTTCTGGTCTCCGGGCTTCGGTATAACGGACAGATTCGGAATCCCGTGGATGATTTACGTTGAAGTCGTAAGCTGACGCAATAGGTTTGCGTGCGATCCCCCACAATGCCGTCCAGCGGCATGGGGGCTTGGATACACTTGACCACGACCAAGGGCGCCTGCGGTACAGCAGGGCGCTGGCACTGCGGATAGATCTTCGCTAGGACGTGCCGCAATCAGGTTGACCCGGCAGCGTGATGCGCGTTCCGCGCAACAGCCGCGGTGTACCCGGATAGACATTGAAGGGTTCGATCTTGCGGCCATCCACTTGCGCATCTTCGACCCGATGGCGCACGGTGCCGGTC
>NZ_JAGTJY010000567.1:0-412 GCF_018195695.1 Achromobacter sp. Marseille-Q0513
GGATGAGTTCGCTGCGTTTCTCCATGCGTTTCCACTGGCCGTCGTGGAAGTAGCGCGTGCGGTCGGCGGGGTCCAGCTTCTCGGCGTAGATGTCGACATCGTCGCCGAAGCCCGCCGTCGATCCCCAGGCCACGTGCGCGTTGTGGCCGAACAGCACGCTCGGATAGGCGAATGGCGTGTTGCCCACCACATCGAAACCCGCGCCGTGCAGGCCGATGCCGTAGGTATAGGCGGGGTTCCACCAGCCGAACTGGGGGCCGTTCAACAGGATGGCGCGCGCGTCCCGGGCGTGGTCGCGCCCGACGAGCCAGATATTGCTGGTGGTGGGCCAGCCCGCGATGCCCGGCTGGCCGGACTCGGCGAACTGCGCCCGCAGCCGCTCGCGCAGCGCGTCCGGCGGGCCGTCCAGCAC
>NZ_JAGTJY010000568.1:0-411 GCF_018195695.1 Achromobacter sp. Marseille-Q0513
GTTCCGGGTATCCATCCGGGAAGTGCATCATCGTGCTCTCTGGCTTCATGGTTTCTCCCTCTTATCGAGTGCTGTTTTCAGTGCATCCCAAGCAGTTTGCATGGGGTCAAAGGTCTGCCGGGTTTGCGCCAGGCCGACCGTGGAGCGCAGCCCGGTCAGTTCCTCGTCGCTCACTGTGACGCTGCCGGTCTTGATCGCTTCCGATAAGGTTTGAGCCATTTCCCTCACCTGGCCAGGCAGGTAGCGCATGGCCCACTTCTTCAAAGTCTCGATGAGGGCTTCCGTCTGGTTGCCGTTCGTCCATTGCAGTGCGTCCACCTTGGCGATGCGCTTCACATAAGCCGCCAGGGCTTCCTCGGATGGGTTCTTCACCGCGCCCAACTGGTGCAGGAACAACCAGAGGGCGCGTAC
>NZ_JAGTJY010000569.1:0-410 GCF_018195695.1 Achromobacter sp. Marseille-Q0513
TGGCTGGACCGCGGAATCGATGCGCTGGCACGCGAGGCCCAGGAAATGGTGGCGCAGGGATTTCGCGCCGTGAAGATGCGCTTGGGCATGGCGGACATGCTTGAAGATGTGCGCAGGGTGAAAGCGGTGCGAGAGGCCATCGGTCCTGGCGTGCGCTTGATGGCGGACGCCAATCAAGGCCTGAATGAAGCGCAGGCGATCCGCCTGGGTCGCCTTCTCGAAGAGCACGACCTGGCCTGGTTCGAGGAGCCGTTGCCCGCCTGGGATGTGGCGGGCCTGGCGCGCGTTGCGGCCGCGCTGGATCTGCCTGTCGCCAGCGGTGAAACCGAATACACCCGCTACGGATTTCGCCGCATGCTGGAACTGCGCAGCGCTGACGTGCTGATGCCGGACCTGCAACGCGTCGGCGG
>NZ_JAGTJY010000056.1:0-20226 GCF_018195695.1 Achromobacter sp. Marseille-Q0513
CCCGGCGCTGTGCTGCATGAGCTGGCGCGCAGTGATCGCGTCGCAGGCGTAGCCGGCCGAACGCAGCAGGTCCAGGTGCGCCGGCGAGAGCAGGCCGGCGATGGGCGCGTCCAGGTCCAGCAGGCCGCGCTCTTTCAGGCGCAGCGCGATGGCCGCGGTCATGGTCTTGGTGTTGCTGGCGCTGCGGAACGGCGTATCCAGCGTCAGCGCGCGGCCGGCGGCGGCATCGGCCATGCCGGCCGCGACGCCCCAGGGACGGGCCGCGCCGGCGCCGGCGATGCAGAGGGCCGTGGGCGCGTCCAGCGCGCGTACCGGGGCGTTCAGGACATCGGGATTCACGCGTGCTCCTTGGATCGGTTCATTGTTCGTTGTGGCCAGGCGGCAGGCAGAAGCGCAGGAAGCCGTCGCCGGCGAGCTTGTGCACATACTCGTCCGGGGATTTCTCGAAACCCAGCCGATGGTAGAACTTGGCGCCGCCCGCGTTGCCGTCGTCCACTGTCAGCCGGAGATGAGTGTAGCCATTGCCCAGCCCGCGCCGGGCGACCTCGCGCAGCAGCCGTTCGCCGATGCCCGCGCCGCGGCGGGCGGCGTCCACATAAAGATCCTGCACGTAGATGCCGGGCTCGCCCACCCAGGTCGAGAAGAAGGGGAAGTACAGGCACATGCCGGCGAAACCGCCGGCGTCCTCGGCCAGCATCACTTCGAATTCCGGCCGCTCACCGAAACCGTGGCGCTCCAGGCCCTCGCGCGTGCTGCGCAGGCGTTCGGGCACGCCCAGCGACGCCGCCAGTTCCTGGAGCGCGCGCAGGATCGCGTCGCAATCGGATTTGGCTGCGATGCGAAAGCGCAGGTCTGGCGGAGGCGTGACGGGCATGGCGTCCTGGGCGGCGTGGCGGCGAAGGACAGACCATAGCAGAGACGAGGAGGGCGCGCCGCGCGTCCGCGGCGGCGGGGCGCGCGGGGGCGGCAGATGTCAGCGGGTCGCCAGTCCGCCGGCGTCATTCGCCTCGCCCTGCGTGCGGATCAGCGAATAGGCGATGTAGTACTTGTAGATATTGCTGACGTACTGGACCGTCTCACGGCCGATGCGTTGCGACGCCACGCGCTCGACGTTGTTGAACCAGACGTTGGGATCCAGCCCCAGCTTGGCGGCTTCCTTGCGCAGCCTGTTCACGCGGCCAGGGCCGGCGTTGTAGGCGGCGAAGGCGAACAGGCCCTTGTCCAGCTCGGTCATGGGTTCGTTGGCATAGTAGTGGTCTATCGTCTGCCGCACATACTTGATGCCCCCGCGGATATTGTTCTGCTCGACGTGGATGCTGCCGACCTGCAGCTCCTTGCCGGTGGCGGGCATGATCTGCATCACGCCGATCGCGCCAACCGCGCTCTTGGCGTTCTGGTTCAGCCGCGATTCCTGGTATCCCTGGGCCACCATGAGCAGCCAGTCGATGTTGTACTCCTGGCCATAGCGCTGGAAATGCGTGGTCAGGCGATGAAAGCGTTCCAGGTCTTCCGGATCGGCCGCGTGCTTCACCCATTTGGTCGACATCAGGTACTTCTTGAACTGCTGCCTGCCGAAGGCGGTGTCGCCGCGATGCGTGTCCATGAAGGGATTGATCGTGGCGGCGAGCAGCGGCGAGTCCTTGCGGAAGGCGAAGGCGACGTCGTTGCCGGCGTCCACGGTCAGGTCCTCGCGCACGACGATGCCGGGAAAGATCTGCTTCCAGAAATTGGCCAGATAGCGGTCGGCGACGGTGATCTTCACCAGATCCGCGTTGACCATTTCCAGGATGTCATCGGTTTCGAAAACGCCGGGCGCGTCGCGGATCACGATGGGGCGCTTGCCGCGCGCCTGCAGCGCGGCGCTGAGCGTCTTGAGGCTGCTGTAATAGCTGCTGGATGGGTTGACGAGCACTTCCCTGCCCGCCAGGTCGTCCAGCGACGCGAGCGGCGCGGCGCTCGCCGAGGTGACGATGAGCTCGCGCACGCCGGATGCCAGCGGATGCGAAAAGTCCACCTGCGCGCGGCGTTCGTCCGTGATGGTCAGGTTGGCGGCGACGAGGTCGCCCTTGCCTGCCAGCAGGTCCGGGATCAGCCGGTCGCGGGGCGTGGGCAGGAAGACCACGTGGATCCGTTCGTGGTGCGCCTTGATGCCGGCGTTCAGGCTCTTCTCGAACTCCGTCATCATGTCGACGATGAGGCCGCGCTGCGCGCCGCCCTTGTCCAGGAAGTAGAGCGTCTTGTTGTACGGCACCAGCACGCGGACCTGATGCCGCTTCTTCATGCCATCCAGGTCGCCGGTCCAGGGCTTGATGTTGTAGGCCAGGCTCAGCGGATCCTTGCCCTGTGCCGCGGGCGCGGCTTGCGCGGTGGTGAAAAGGGCGGCAAAGCACAATGCCGCGGCCACGACGAAACGCGAACGCATGATGTCCCTCTCCCGGTGGCGCCCGCCATGCTTGTCGCGCAGGGTCGGGCAACAGCTCTTCTTGTGGTCCGGTCCAGGCCGTGCAGCTTTGGGGCGATCGCCGGATGGTGCGTCGTTATGCGTTGAAATATATCGTAATTCGAATTCGGAAAATTGAACTCTTTGCCGCGATTGCAACGATTGTTGTTTTCGCGCCCGGGGCGGGGGAAGGCCCCGGCCCCGGCCCCGGCCGTGATCCTTGCCGGGGCCAGCGGCGGATCAGTCCGCTTCGTCGATGCGCACGGACACCGGGAAGTGATCGCTGTAGCCATCCACATTCACGTTGCGCGCGGCGTCGCCCTTGGGCAGGCCGAAGCGGATCGGCCCTTCGCCGACGCGATGGTCCACCATCTCGGGATAGGCTTCGATGCGCGCGCTTTCCACCCGCGCGCGTAGCGCGCCGGATCCGGCCAGCAGGCCGCGCGCGACCAGGATCTGGTCGAACACATTGCCGTCGCCGCTGAAATACAGCGTGCCGTCCAGATCGCGCGCCTTGCCACGATGGTCGACCGCGGCCTGCGTCAGGTAGCGCCAGCTCAGGTTGTAGAACCGGGCGCTCTGCGCGCGCGCCACGTCGCCCTGCTCGCGCGTGGCGCCTGCGTGGATCGTGAGCGAGGCGTCGAACGGATCGTCGTTGAAATCGCCCATGGCCAGGATGGCCGCGTCGGGCCCTTTCACCTCGCGGATGCGCTCGTGCCAGTAGCCCAGCGTTTCGCCCGCCGTGGCGCGGAAACCCGCCGAATATTGCGGCCCGCGTCCGGCCGGCGCCGAGCGCGACGGCCAGTGGTTGGCCAGCGCGATCAGCTCGTTGCCGGCGGCGGTGACGAAGGTGCATTGCGTGATGTCGCGCGTGCCGGTGCGGCGCATGACCCAGTGCGAGAACAGCTCCTTGCGCCTGGGTTTCAGCCGCTTGCCGTCCGTGATGAAGGCCGTGTCGATGCCGCGCTGCTCGCGTTCCGCGTCCACGTGGATGATGTCGTAGGCGCGGTCCGGCAGCAGCGCGTTGAGCCGTTCGGCCAGGGCCTGCAGGGCATGGCGGTTCTCGACCTCGCAGACGCCCAGCAGGTCGGGCCCCTGGCCGTCGCCCATCCGCGCGATGATAGCCGCCAGCTGCGCCACCTTGCGCTCGAACAGCTCCGGGGTCCAGCCTCGCAGGTCGTTGCGCAGCCTGTCGGCCAGCCAGGGTTCGCGCTCGGGGTAGCCCTCGGGCGCGAACAGGTTTTCCAGGTTCCAGAACGCCACCAGATAGTCCATCGGATCGTCCTCCATGCCGCGCGTCGGGCGACGCGGCCTCGCCTTGTCATGCGGGGATTGTTCAGGCCGCAGGTTGCAGCTTCATGAGCGGAAATATTGGACGAGCGGGACGGGCGTGACTCTTCTAGATGTCTGATTTCGTTCACTTTTTGACGAGGGTTTTCACCGAGTCATTCGTGCGCGATTGGACCTAGTATTGCGCCCGTTGCGCCGGCCCGCAGCCGCGATCCGCCGGCGTTCGTATGTCAGCTTCAGGAAGGAACAGCATGCGCAGCAGTCCGACGCGTCCCGGGCGGGACGTTCCCTTTTGCCTGCCGCCCCAGGAACGGGTCGAAGCGGCCAGCTTCGAGATTCCGCCGGGCGCCTGCGATACGCACGCGCACGTCGTGGCGGCCGACGCGCAGGCCTATCCGATGGTGCCCGAGCGCAGCTACACGCCGCATCCGGCGACCGAGCAGTCCTATCTGTCCATGCTGGACGCGCAGGGCATGGCGCGCGGCGTGCTGGTGCAGATCAGCGTCTACGGCACCGACAACCGCTACATGCTGGAAGTGTTGCGCCGCCATCCGGACCGGCTGCGCGGCATCGGCGTGGTGGCGCCCACGGTGACGGACGCCGAGCTGGAGGCCATGCACGCCGCCGGCGTGCGCGGCCTGCGCATCAACGTGCTGTTCGGCGGCGGCATCGGCTTCGACGCGATGGAGACCCTGGCGCGGCGCATCGCCGGCCTGGGCTGGCACATGCAGTTCCTGATGGATGCGCGCCAGCTGCCCGAGCTGATGCCGCGCATGCGCAAGCTGCCGGTGCCGGGCGTGATCGATCACATGGGTCACATGCCGGTGGCGCAGCGCACGGACAGCGCGGGCTTCCAGGCCATGCGCCATCTGCTGCGCGAACACGGCTGGTGGGCCAAGCTGTCCGGCGCCTATCGCATCAGCGAACGCCACGACAGCCACGACGATGTCACGCCATGGGCGCGGGCGCTGATCGAGGCCGCCCCCGACCGGCTGGTATGGGGCAGCGACTGGCCCCACGTGCACATCACGCGCATGGTCGACACGGGCAGGCTGCGCAACCAGCTGGCGGACTGGGCGCCGGAGCCGGAGATGCGCAAGCGCATCCTGGTGGACAACCCGCAGCGGCTGTACGGCTTCCCGGCGGCCTGAACGCCCTGGCCACGCGGGGGCCAGGCAAGCCCGCATCGCTTATTCATCCGCGCCGCGGTGGCATCCGCGCGCGCATCTTCCCCTTGCAACATCAAAGAGGCATCCGCATGCAATGGTACAAAGAGCTCAGCGTCACCGAGCGCCGCACGTTCATCGGCGCCTTTGGCGGCTGGGCCGTCGACGCGCTCGACTTCATGGTCTTCACCTTCGTGATCTCCACGCTCATCAATTTGTGGGGCATAGACAAGGGTCAGGCCGGCATGCTGGGCACCGTCACGCTGCTGTTCTCGGCGCTGGGCGGCTGGCTCGCCGGCATCCTGGCCGACCGCTACGGCCGCGTGCGCGTGCTGCAATACACCATCCTGTGGTTCTCGGTCTGCACGGTGGCCATCGGCTTCGCGCAGAACTTCGAACAGCTGTTCGTGCTGCGCGCGCTGCAAGGCCTGGGTTTCGGCGGCGAGTGGGCGGTCGGCTCGGTGCTGATGGGCGAGATCGTCCGCGCCCAGCATCGCGGCAAGGCCGTGGGCACGGTGCAGAGCGGCTGGGCGGTGGGCTGGGGCGCGGCGGCGATCCTGTACACGCTGGCCTTCTCGCTGCTGCCGCCCGAGTGGGCCTGGCGCAGCCTGTTCTGGATCGGCGTGCTGCCGGCCTTCCTGGTGCTGTACATCCGCAAGCACGTGCCCGAGCCCGAGGTGTTCCAGCGCAACCTCGCCAAGCAGAAGGACGCGGCGCAGCGCACGTCCTTCTGGGCGATCTTCTCGCCGGCCCTGCTCAAGACCACGGTGGTTACCTCCTTGCTGTGCACGGCGGTGCAGGGCGGCTACTACGCGATCACGACCTGGTTGCCGACCTTCCTGAAGACCGAGCGCAACCTGTCCGTGCTGAACACGGGCGGCTACCTGCTGGTCATCATCCTGGGCTCGTTCTGCGGCTATATCGTCGGCGCCTATCTGGCCGACCGCCTGGGCCGGCGCGCCAACCTGCTGATCTTCTCGGTGCTGTCGGCGGCCAGCGTCTACCTGTACACGCAGGTGCCGCTGAGCAATGAGCAGATGCTGGTGCTGGGCTTTCCGCTGGGCTTCGCCGCCTCGGGCATCTTCAGCGGCATCGGCGCCTACCTGACCGAGCTGTTCCCGTCCTCGGTGCGCGCCACGGGACAGGGCTTCGCCTACAACTTCGGGCGCGGCATCGGCGCGTTGTTCCCGAGTCTGGTGGGTTTCCTGAGCCAGACGCATGGGCTGGCCTGGGCCATCGGCGCCTTCGCCACCGGGGCCTATGTGATGGTGATCCTGACCGCGCTGCTGCTGCCCGAGACCAAGGGGCGCGAGCTGTCCTGAGCGCGACGCGGACGGGACCGGCGCGCGCCGGCCCCGTCCGTGATCAGCCGAACACCGGCCGGAAGAAGCTGCGCTCGTAGCTCAGGATGCAGCGCGTGTCTTCGGCGTACTTGAACGCCGCCGCGCATGCCGGATCGTCCTTGGACTGATTCCTGTACGTTTCATAGGCCGCCAGGCTGGGGAAGGTGAACAGCGCCAGCGCGATGTTGTTGGCGCCTTCGGAGGGCAGGAAGTAGCCGTGGTGGCTGCCGCCGAATTTCTCGACCAGCGGGATCCAGAGTTTCCCGTAGTGTTCGAATTCGGCCAGCTTGGACGGGTCGATGACGTAGCGGAGATAGCAGGTGACCATGGAATGCGCCATGCCTTGTGTGGGTGGGTGAGATGCGCAGCCTAGGCAGACGCGCGACTCGCGTCAACCGCGAGAGGCCCGTCTGGCCACGCTGTCTTCAGGCGTCGGCCTCGCGCGCCGCGCCGGTCAGCCAGTCCTTCAGCGCCGCCAGGGCCGGCGCCGCGCCGGGGGGCGCGGCCTTGGGTTCGATCAGGCCGTATTCCGAGCCGTCGGGCGCGAAGCCCAGCGGCGCGGCCAGCCGGCCGCTGCGCAGGTCGTCCAGCGCCAGGATGCGCGGACAGAGCGCCACGCCCAGGCCGGCGGCGGCGGCTTCGACGATCAGGAAATGGTGGTCCAGGTAGCGCGTGGCGCGCGGCGCGGCGCGGCCGGGCTGCTGGCCCAGCCAGTCGTCCCAGGCCGCCGGGCGCGTGCGCGAGGCCAGCGCCACATAGTCGCCGGCCTCGAAGCCGGGCAGCAGGGCCGGGGTCATGACCGGCCCCATGCTTTCGCGCATCAGCGGCGTGACGCGCCAGTCGGGGTGCACGGGGAAGTCCAGCCGGCGCAGCGCCAGCGAGACCTGGTCGCGCGAGAAATCCAGCGGCCCGCCGCCGACCGACAGGTGCAGCTCGATCTCCGGATGGCTGTCCTGGAAGGCGGATAGCCGAGGGATCAGCCAGCGCATCGCCACCGAGCGTTCACAGGACAGCACCACCGGACGCTTGGCGTCGCGGTCGCGCAGCGAGTCGATGGTGTCGTTGATGAGGGCCAGCGCGCGGCCCATGGCCGAAGCCAGGGCCTGGCCTTCGGTCGTCAGGCGCAGGCCGCGGCCGGCCGGCTCGAACAGCTCCAGGCCCAGGTCGTCGCTCAGCTTGGCCACGCGCCGGCTGACCGCGCCGTGGGTGAGCGCCAGCGCGTCGGCGGCCGCGCGCATGGAACCCAGCCGGGCGACGGCCTCGAAGGCGCGCATGTCGTTCAGGGAAGGGCGTCGGGTCGTTTTCATTGGTGAGTTTCCATCACCATAAAAAGTCAGAAAGTATGGATTTTTCTGCTTGGTGATCTGCATTTTAATCACCAATATGAACACACAGAAAGACCCCGCGAACCAGGTCGGCATCATCGCCGACGACCTGACCAGCGCCGCCGACGGCGCCGGCCCTTTCATGGAATGGGCCGGCGTGGCGCATATCAGCCGGGGCGGCCTGACGCGTTCCGACGCGCCGGTGCTGTCGGTCGACACCGGCAGCCGCGCGCTCGGCGAGGCCGAGGCCGGCCAGGTCGTGTGGCGCGCCGCGCGGGCGCTGGCCGAGTGCGGCACCTTGTACAAGACCATGGACTCGACGCTGCGCGGCCATGTGCGCGAAGAGCTGTCGGCCGCGTTCCGCGCCAGCCGCCGCCAGCTGCTGGTGGTGGCGCCGGCCTTTCCCGACGCGGGCAGGCTGACGCTGGGCGGCAACCAGTACGTGCATGGCAAGCTGGTGGCCGCCAGTGCCTATGGCCAGGATCCCGTGCACCCGGCGCGCACCTCGCGCATCCTGGACCTGATCGATCCGGCCCTGGGACCGGCCATCGTGGTGCCCGAGGACGCGAGCGCGGCCGAGCTGCGCGCCGCCGCCGGCAAGGCGCGCGTGCTGGTGCTGGACGCCAGCAGCCAGCAGGCGCTGAACGACCGCGTGGCGCAACTGTCCCTGCACGCCTGTCTGTGGGCCGGGTCGCCCGGCATGGCGCAGGCGCTCGCCTTCCAGCTCGGCGCGCGCGCCGCCACGCCGCTGGCCCCGCGCCGCGCGTCGCGCGTGCTGGTCGTGGTGGGCAGCGCCAACCGCGTCAGCCATGAACAATGCGCCGCGCTGCAGGCCGCCGGCGCGCAGCGCATCCAGGATGCCGACGAGATCCGCGCCGACGCCGCGGTCGTGTTCCTGCAGGCGCCCGCGCAGCCCGACGGCGATTCGGCCAGGGTGCTGGCCGGGCTGGTCAGGCAGGCCCGCCGCGCGCTCATGGCGCACAGCTTCGACGCCCTGATCGCCACCGGCGGCGATACCATGGCCGCCCTGCTCGACGCGCAGGCCATACATGCCTTCACGCTGCTGTCCGAACTGGAGCCCGGCTTTCCGCTGGGCGTCACCGGCCTGGCCGGCCGCGACCGTTCCCTGCTGCTCGCGATGAAGGCGGGCGGCTTCGGCGGCCCCGATACGCTGCGCGCCGCCGCCTGGCGCCTGCTTGGCCATTAACCGTCCCTTTCCTCCTGGAGCCCTCAATGTCCGCTTCCGCACTGCCCATGGCCGTGACCATGGGCGACCCCTCCGGCATCGGCCCGGAGATCGTCGCCAAGACCCTGTTGCAGCCCGACTACGCGCGGCGCTGCGTGGTGGTGGGCGATGCCGCCGTGATGGCGCGCGCGCTCGATGCCCTGGGCGCCGCTGATCGCCTGCGCGTGGTGCGCGACGTGGGCGAGGCCGTGTCCGCCGCGGCCTTCGAGCCGGACGCCATCCGCCTGTTGCCTTCGTCCGAGATGGCGGCCCTGCCGCCGCTGGGGCGGGTCGATCCGGCCAGCGGCAAGGCCGCCTACCAGGCCATCTGCCACGCCATCGACCTGGCCCGCGACGGGCGCGTGGCGGGCATGGTGACCGCGCCCATCCACAAGGAGGCGCTGTCCGCCGCCGGCGTGCCCTATCCCGGGCACACCGAGATCCTGGCCGACCGCGGCGGCGCCGGGCGCGTGGCCATGATGCTGGCCAACGACGTCATCGCCACCGTGCTCGTGACCATCCACTGTTCGCTGCGGCAGGCCATCGAGCGCGCCGATTTCGACGCGCAGATGTCGGCCATCCGGCTGGCGCACCAGGGCGGCCGCGCGCTGGGCGTGGCCGCGCCGCGCGTGGCGGTGGCGGGCCTGAATCCGCACGCCGGCGAAGGCGGGCTGTTCGGCGACGAGGAAGCCCGCATCATCCTGCCGGCCATCGAGGCCGCGCGGCGCGAGGGCATCGACGCCAGCGGCCCCTGGCCCGGCGACACGGTCTTCATGCAGGCGCGCCAGGGCCGTTTCGACGTGGTGGTGGCGCAGTACCACGACCAGGGCCTGATCCCGGTCAAGTACCTGGGCCTGGACCAGGGCGTCAACATCACGCTGGGCCTGCCCTTCGTGCGCACCAGTCCCGACCACGGCACGGCGTTCGACATCGCCGGGCAGGGCAAGGCCGATCCGGCCAGCCTGCAGACCGCCATCGACTACGCCTTCCGCCTCGCCGCCCATTCCTAGGATCAGACGCCATGAGCCATCCCGACTTCATCTTCATGCTGACGCGCAACGACCGCACCGTCGCGGGCGCCGCCGAGTACCTGGAAACCGCGCTGGAGGCCGGCGTGCGCCACATCGGCTTCAAGGACATCGGCCAGCCGGTGGAAGAACTGGCGCGGCTGAACCAGCGCATCAGGGCGGCGGGCGCGTCCAGCTATCTGGAAGTGGTATCGCAGGACCTGGACAGCGAACTGACGTCGGTGCGGGTGGCGCTGGAACTGGGCGTGGACTACCTGCTGGGCGGCACGCACGTGGACGCGGTGCTGCCGCTGCTGGCCGGCTCGCGCATCCGCTACTACCCGTTTCCCGGCGAAGTCTACGGCCACCCCAGCATCCTGGGCGGCACGCTGGAGGAGATCGTCGCCAGCGCCCGCCGCATCGGCGCGATGCCGGGCGTGCATGGGCTGGACCTGCTGGCCTATCGCGCCAGCGTCGACGTGCCGATGCTGATGGCGGAGGTCTGCCGGCAGGCCGACGTGCCCGTGATCATGGCCGGCTCCATCGACACCACGGCGCGCATCCAGATCGTGCGCGACGCGGGCGCGGCGGGCTTCACGGTGGGCACGGCGGCGCTGGACGAGCGCTTCCCGGCCCCCAGGCCCGGGCTGCTCGCGCAGCTGCGGACCATTCTGGCGGCGGCGTCCTGAGCCGCGTCTTGTTCATTGTCCGCGCCGAGGAATGGCCTCAAGGGCGCGGGCAAGCGCATTCATAAGCTGTTCCGTTGCACAGGCAGTACCCAGACCAACAAGTCGTAGCCGGGCGGCAAGCCCGAGAACGATGGGCCGGCGACCATCCGCAAGGAGTTCGCAATGAGGAA
This sequence comes from Achromobacter sp. Marseille-Q0513, assembly GCF_018195695.1. NCBI lineage: Bacteria > Pseudomonadati > Pseudomonadota > Betaproteobacteria > Burkholderiales > Alcaligenaceae > Achromobacter > Achromobacter sp. Marseille-Q0513. The sequence continues at coordinate 10,656 of NZ_JAGTJY010000056.1, forward strand.
GCACATATTTCCCTGTGACGGCTGGATCGCGGCGTTGCGCGCCGTGGTCCTGGGCGGGGCCGTCCTGGCCGCGGCCGCGCCTGGCGCGGCGGCCGCCGATTTTCCCGAGCGCCCGCTCAAGATCGTCGTGCCCTATGCCCCGGGCGGCTCGACCGACGTGGTGGCCCGCATGCTGGGCGAGAAGCTGGCCGCGAAGTTCGGGCAGCCGGTGCTGGTCGAGAACCGGCCCGGCGCCAGCGAGCAGATCGCCTCGGCCTACGTGGCCAAGTCCACCGCCGACGGCTACACCATCATGCTGGCGACCATGGCCGGCCTGGCCGTCAATCCCTGGCTGTACCAACTGCCCTACGACGTGCTGCATGATTTCGCGCCCGTCGTGGCCGCCGTCAAGATGCCGAGCTTCATCGTGGTCCATCCCCAGACGCCGGTCAAGACGGTGCCGCAGCTGACCGACTATCTCAGGAACAACCGCGTGAGCTACGCGACCGCCGGCACCGGCACGCCCAGCCACCTGGCCATGGAGATGTACAAGAAGTACGCCAAGGTCGACGCCGAAAGCGTGCAGTACAAGGGCGGCGCGCCGGCCCTGCAGGACGTGATGGCCGGTCATGTTCCGGTGATGGTGGCGCTGGCGCCGGAGGCGCTGCCCTACATCAAGGCGGGCAAGCTCAGGGCCCTGGCCGTGACCAGCGCCGGACGGTCTCCCTTCCTTCCCGACGTGCCTGCGGTCACCGAGTACCCCGACCTGAAGGGCTTCGAGATCGATCAATGGCTGGGCTTCGTGGCGCCGGCGGGCACGCCCGGCGCCGTCGTCAACACGCTCAACCAGGCCATCAATGACGCGCTGGCGGATCCGCAGGTGCGCTCCAGGCTGGCCGAGCTGTCCATCCTGCCGCAGGGCGGTTCGGTCGCGCACTTCACGCAGCTGATGCGCAACGAGAACGTGAAATGGAAGCAGGTCATCAAGGAGGCCGGCATCAAGCTCCAGTGAGGCCGGCGGCGTCCTGCGGGGCGCCGCGCCGCCTGTCGCACCCGCAGTCCATCCCTTATCCCGCGAGAACCATCATGCTCTTGACCTCCAGCCCCTGGTTGCACGAACGCAGCTGGACTTCGGTCCAGGAATATCTCAAGCACGACGACCTGATCCTGGTCCCGATCGGCGCCACCGAACAGCACGGCCGCCACACCCCGCTCATGGTCGACACCGGCTGGGCGATCGCCGTGGCCGAAGGCGCGGCCCTGGCCACCGGCACGCTGGTCGCGCCGCCGCAGCACGTGGGCTGGTCGCCGCATCACCTGGCCTATTGCGGCGCGCTGACCTTTCGTCCCGAGACCTTGATCAGCGTGATGGTGGACATCGGCGAATCGCTGATCCACCACGGCTTCAAGAAGATCGTGTTCGTCAACGGCAACCGTATCGCCAACCTGCCGCCGATGGAGATCGCCGCGGCCAAGCTGCGCTTTTCCACCGGCGCCTACGTGTCCGTGGTCGACGCCGGCCTGATCGCGCGCAGGGAAGTCGGCGAGATCTGCCAGGCCGGGGAAAACGGCCATGGCGGCGACAGCGAGACCTCGTTCATGCTGCACTGGCGTCCGGACCTGGTGGACATGTCGCAGGCTGCTGCCGGCAAGCCGCATCAGACGGGCGGATCGTTCCCGACCAATCCCATGCCCTATCAGCCGCCGTTCGACCAGAACGTGATCTCGGTGCGTATCACCGCCGACGAAATGCTGCGGGGACACGAGTCGGGCATCAGCGGCGACGCCACCGTGGCCGACGCGGACAAGGGCCGGCGCGTGCTGGAAGCCATCGTGCGCAACACGGCCCGGCACATCGAGGAGGCCCGACGCCTGCAACCCGAGGTCAGGCGCCCGCCGATTCCGATCTGACCGCCGCCGGCGCCACCGATGCGCCCTGGATGCCGTGGCGCGCGAGCGCGCCGGCGACGAAGCCGCCGGCCTTCATGCGTTCGACGAAATCGGCCAGGTGGCGCTGGGCCTCGGCCGGATAGCCCTTGGGGCAGCCCATGGCCTGGCGGATCACCATGAAGCGGCCCGGCAGCAGGCGCAGCCCGGCATGGCGGGCTGCGTCGGCCTCGAGCTGCTGGCGCACGCCGGCGGCCACGTCCAGCTCTTGTTCCAGGAAGGTGTCGACCACCGCGGGCGAGGTCGGCGCGCGCATGATCTCGGCCGCCTTCAGCTCGCGCGTCAGGTACAGGTCATAGGCGCTGCCCTTGCCCACGGCCACGCGCAGGCCGGCGCGGTCCACTTCTTCGTTGGCGCGCAGCGGCGAGTCCTGCCGCACCAGATAGGCGCCCTCGATCAGCACATAGGGCTCGGTGAAGGCGATGCCCGCGCCGCGCACGGGATCGACGGCGAAAAAGCCGATATCCGCCTGCGCCTGCGTCACGATGTCGACCGATTTGCCGGCGGCGTCCACCACCACGAGCTCCAGCTCGACGCCGAGCTCGCCGGCATAGGCCCGCGCCAGGTCGATCGAGACGCCGGCGGGCTGGCCGCTGGCCGCGTCCAGGCGGGCAAGGATGGGATTGCCGAGATTGATCGCGGCGCGCAGTTTTCCGGTGGGGCAGAAGGCTAGGGCGATGGATGGGCTCATGGCAGGCGCGCGGGTCGAGGCCCGCGGATCAGGGTGGCGCGTTCGGAGGCCTGGCGTCGGGCGAACGCAGGATGGGGGTGATGAGGGCGATGTTGTGCAGCGTGCTCGACAGGTGCTCGCGCATCGCGTCCGAGGCTTCCTGGTTGCGTTCGCGTTCCAGCAGGTCGAGGATGTGCAGGTGTTGCTCGCAATGTTCGCGGTAGCGCTTGCGGTCGCGCATCGAGCGGTATGACAGCAGCCGGCGCACGCGGTTCACGCGGCGGATGGCGTCGATGAAGAAGGCGTTGCCCGACGCTTCGACCAGCGATTCGTGAAAGCGCACGCCGCGATCGTGCAGCTGGTCCGCGCTGTCGGTCTCGATGCCGCCGTTCAGCAGATGCTTTTCGGCCTGGCGGCAGCGCGCCAGCACGGCGGGATCGAGCCGGTAGCCGGGTTCCAGCAGCGCCGCGGGCTCCAGCGCCAGCCGCAGCCGGTAGGATTGCAGCAGCGCATCGGGCGTGCGCATCATGGCCGAGAATTCCCAGCCGTAGCCGGGCCGGCGCTCGATCCAGCCTTCGGCGCCGATGCGGTCCAGCACGGCGTTCAGCTGGCTGGCCGTCAAGCCGTAGCGCTGGCGCAGCAGCGACTCGGTGACGGCATCCGGCAGCGCGCCGCCCAGCAGGTCGTCGGCGATGCGGAAGTAGGCCTCGCGCGTCGGATCCGGCGCGTTGTCCAGCGACAGCACCAGCGCATCCGGCAAGTCCTGCGCCACGAAATAGCCGCGGTTCGGCATGCGCGTCACCAGGCCCTTGTCGGCCAGCTGGCGCAGCGCCTCGTTGACCGGCGAGCGCGACAAGCGCAGCCTGTCGGCCAGCATCTGCGCGGGCAGGTGCGAACCGGGCGGCATGGCCTCGGCCTGGATCAGGCCCACGATCTGCGCGGCGATGGAGCTCTGCGATTTCATGCGCTCCACTGTAACCCGGTTTCATGCGGCGTCCGGACGCTCCGGGGCCGTGTCCAGCGCGTGCCGCAGGATGCGCGGCATCACGCCGCCGGCGGCCAGCAGCTCGGTTTCCAGCTGCGTTTCCACCGCCGCGATCGCATCGAAAGCGAGCTGTCCGCCATCGGCGCGCAGCACGCGCACCGGCACCGTGGCGCGCGGCCGCAGCGCGCTGGCGGGCGCATTGATTTCGATGCGGTCGCCGGGCGCGAGCTTGAGGCGGGTCGGCCCCCATTGCGGCGGCAGGCGCAGCGGCAGGATGCCCATGCCGATCAGGTTGCTGCGGTGGATGCGTTCGAAGCTCAGCGCCAGCACGGCGCGTATGCCCAGCAGGCGCTGGCCCTTGGCGGCCCAGTCGCGCGACGATCCGGTGCCGTAGCGCTCGCCCGCGACCAGCACCACTGGCAGCCCGGCGTCGCGGTAGCGCGCGGCGGCCTCCCACAGCGGCAGCGTCTGGCCCGAGGGCGCGTGCAGCGTGTGCGCCACCGGCGCCACGGGCGCGTACAGGTTGACCAGGCTGCGGCTGTGGAAGGCGGCGCGCAGCATGACTTCCCAGTTGCCCCGGCGCGAGGCGAACACATTCAGGTCGCGCCGGTCTTCGCCGCGCGCCGCCAGGAAATCGGCCACCAGGCTGTCGGGCGGAATGGCGCTGGCCGGCGAGATGTGGTCGGTGGTGACGTCGTCGCCCAGCACCAGCAGCGGATGGGCCGTGTACTGGCCGAGCAGGCTGCCGGCGTCCAGCGCGGCGAAGGGCGGACGCCGCAGGATGGTGGAGTCCGGCTGCCAGGGAAAGCGCGTGCCCGAGGGCGCCGCCAGCGCGTGCCAGTCGGGGTTGGCCTGCGCCGCCTGGAAGTCGCGCGCGAAATCGGCGGCGTCCAGGCCGGCGTCCAGGCAGGCCTGGATTTCCTCGTCCGTGGGCCAGATGTCGCGCAGGAGGACCGGCGCGCCGTCGGCGTCGAAGCCCAGCGGCTCGGCGGCCAGGTCGCGCTCGGCGTCGCCGGCCAGCGCATAGGCGACCACCAGCGGGGGCGACACCAAGAATCCGAGCTCCAGGTCGGGATGCACGCGGCCGGGGAAATTCCGGTTGCCCGACAGGATGGCCACGGGCCGCGCGTGACCGGCCTGCGCGGCCTGGGCCACGCGTTCGGGCAGCGGACCGGAATTGCCGATGCAGGTGGTGCAGCCGTAGCCCACGATGTCGAAGCCGGCGGCGGACAGATCGTCCAGCAGCCCGGCGCGGCGGAGGTAGCTGGCGGCGGCGGGCGATCCCGGCCCCAGCGAGGTCTTGACCCAGGGCGCGGCGGCCAGTCCGCGCGCGCGCGCCTTGCGCGCCAGCAGGCCGGCCGCGATCAGCAGCGCCGGGTCCGAGGTATTGGTGCAGCTGGTGATCGCGGCGATGGCCACGGGATAGGCCGGCAGGCCGTCCGGCGTGCCCGGGGCGCGCGGGCCGCTCGCGACCAGCGCGGCGGGCACGCCGGCCAGCGGCAACAGGTCTTGCGGCCGGCGCGGGCCGGCCGCGTGGCTGGCGATGTCGTCCAGCGCGATGGTGATCGTGCGCGTGTAGCGGGGGCGGGCCTGCGGATCGAACCACAGGCCGTTGCGCCGCAGGTAGGCGCGCGCCAGGTCCAGCGCGTCCGAGCTTCTGCCGGTCTGGCGCAGATAGTCCAGCGTGCGTTCGTCGGGCGGGAAGTAGCCGGTGGTGGCGCCGTATTCCGGCGCCATGTTGGCGACCACGGCCCGGCTGCCGGCGGACAGCGTGGCGACGCCGGGGCCGAAGAATTCCACGAACTCGCCGGACACGCCGATCTGGCGCAGCCGCTGCGTGACGGTCAGCGCCAGGTCGGTGGCCAGTGCGCCGGGAGGCAGGGCGCCGGTCAGTTCCACGCCGATCACGTCGGGAATGCGCAGCATGGTGGGCATGCCGAACATGACCGTCTGCGCTTCCAGGCCGCCCACGCCCCAGCCCAGCACGCCGATGCCGTTGATCATGGGCGTGTGGCTGTCGGTGCCGATCATCATGTCGGGCGCGGCCCAGCGCTCGCCGTCCAGGTCCAGCTCGCGCACCAGCACGGCCAGCTGTTCCAGGTTGAGCGTATGCATGATGCCCGTGCCGGGCGGATGGATGCGCACGCCGCGCAGCGCGCCGGCGGCCCAGCGCAGGAAGCGGTAGCGCTCGCCGTTGCGGCGGATCTCGTGGCCGATGTTGATGCGGGCCGCGTCCGGGCGCGCATGCACTTCCACCGCCAGCGAATGGTCGACCGACACGTCCACCGGCAGCGTGGGGTTGAGCAGGGCCGGGTCGGCGCCGGCCTCGGCCAGCGCGTCGCGCATGGCGGCGATGTCCACCAGCGCCGGCGTGCTGGTGGTGTCGTGCATCAGCACGCGGCCGGGCTGGAAGGCGATTTCCGCTGCGCTGGCGCCGTCGCGCAGCCAGTCGAACAGCGCCGCCACCGTGGCCGCGCGTTCGGCGCCGCGCTGGTGGCGCACGGCGTTTTCCAGCAGCAGCCGCAGCACCACGGGCAGGCGCGGGTAGTCCGCGCCGAGCGCGGGCAGGTCGACGATGCGGTAGGCCCGCGCGCCCACGCGCAGCGTGGCGGGCGTGAAATCGGGGAAAGTATCCATGCCGGCATTATTGCATTTTCAGATTTAAAAATGCAATATAGAAAAAAGAGGACCGGCCGGACCGCGCAGCGCGGGCGGACCAGTCCCAGCCCGAACCCAATGCCGGCACAGGAGACTGCCATGCGATTTACCCGACGGCTGCTTGCCGCCCTGACCCCGCTCGCGGCGGGGGCCTTCCTCCCTGCCGCGCCCGCCGCCGCGCAGGACTATCCCAGCCGTCCGGTCACGCTGATCGTGCCCTTCTCGGCGGGCGGCGGCGTCGACGCCATCGCGCGCCTGCTGGCGGAAAAGCTGCGCGACACGCTCAAGCAGAGCATCGTGGTGGAGAACAAGCCCGGCGCCAGCGGCATGCTGGGCGCGCAATACGTGGCCAAGGCCGCGCCCGACGGCTACACGCTGCTGCTGGGCTCGGCCGGCGAGACGGCGATCAATCCCTACGTCTACAAGGGCCGCATGCTGTACTCGCCCGAGAAGGACCTGGCGCCGGTGACGCTGGTGACGCGCGTGCCCAATGTGCTGGTGGCGGGGCCGTCCCTGCAGGCCGCCAGCGTGGCCGAGCTGGTCGAGCGCGCGCGCGCCAAGCCCGGCGCGCTGACCTATGCCACCAGCGGCGTGGGCAACCCGCAGCACCTGAACGGCGAGCTGCTGCAATCGCTGGCCGGCATCACCATGGTCCATGTGCCGTACAAGGGCGCGTCCGGCCAGTTGGCCGACGTGGCCAGCGGCAATGTCGACATGACCTTCGTCAGCTACGCGGGCGCCGCGCCCTTCATCCAGGGCGGGCGCGTGAAGGCGCTGGCGGTGACGTCGGCCACGCGCGCCAGCTTCGCCAAGGACATCCCCGCCATCGCCGAGACGCCGGGCCTGTCGGCCTACGCGCTGGAAAACTGGTTCGGCCTGTATGCGCCGGCGCGCACGCCGCCGGCGGTGGTGCAGCGCGTGTACGAGGCGGTGCGCGACGCGCTGGCCGATCCGGCGCTGGCGCAGCGCCTGCGCGAGCAGGGCGGCGAGCCGGCGCCGCTGGCGCCCGCCGAGTTCGCCGCCTTCATCGCCAGCGAGAGCAGGCAGTACGCCGCCATCGTCGAGCGCGCTGGCATCACCGCCGACAAGTGAGGAAGCGGCCATGAACACGGATCCGGCGGGTAACGCGCAGGGCAGGGAGGCCGCATGTACGCATACCTAGGCTGTCGCACCACCCGCGAGCGCAATGCGCGCGGCACGGGCATTTCGGTGTTCAAGGTGGATCCGGCCAACGCCCGGCTGGAACTCGTGCAGTTGCAGGAAGGGCTGGTGAACCCCTCGTACCTGGCGCTGAACGCGCGCGGCGACCGGCTGTATGCCGTGCACGGCGACACCAGCGGCATCAGCGCCTATGTGGTCGATGGGCGCGACGGGCGGATCTGCGCGCTGAACCGCCAGGACACGGGCGGCCTGAATCCCGTGCACCTGGCCATCGACCCGACGGGACGGCACGTGATCGTGTCCAACCATATCGGCGCCAGCGTGGCCGTGCTGCCGATCGGCGCCGATGGCGAACTGGGGCCGGCCTGTCAGCTGCTGCCGCTGGAAGGGACGCCGGGCCCGCACCGGGTCGAGCAGAAGCAGGCCAAGCCGCACGCCAATCCCTTCGCGCCCGACGGCCGCCACGTGATTGTGCCGGACAAGGGGCTGGACCGGATCTTCTCGTTTCGCTGGACGGATGGCAGGTTGACCGCCGCCGCGTCGCCGGCCGCCGTGGCGCGCGAAGGCGCGGGGCCCAGGCACCTGGCGTTCCACCCGGCGGCGTCCCACGCCTATTGCGTCAACGAGCTGGATTCGACGGTGACGGCCTATCGGTATGACGCGGCCAGCGGCGCGCTCGAAGCGATGCAGATCCTGCCCAGCGTGCCGGATACGCACACCGGCAACAATCGCGCCGCCGCCATCCTGGTCGATGCCCGGGGCGAACGCGTGTATGTGTCGAATCGCGGGCACGACAGCATCGCCGCCTTCCGGGTGGACGCGGCCAGCGGCCGCCTGTCCTGGATCGGCGCCGTGGCGTCCGGCGGACGCACGCCGCGCTTCATGACGCTGATGCCGGGCAGCGATTGGCTGTATGCCTTGAACGAGGACAGCGACAGCATCGTCGCCTTCCGTGTCGACGCCGCGAGCGGCGCGCTGACGCGCGCGCCGGGAGAAACGCGCACCGGCAGCCCGGTCTGCATGGTGTTCGGCGGCAGATCGGCCTAGCGCAGGCGCGCCCGCGCGCCGGCCGCGCGGCGCGGAAAATTCGGCTCCGGTTTGACTTAAGACAAACCGACCATGAAGCAGCTCTATAGTTTGTCACCCGCCCGCCGTAAGCGGATTGAAGGAGTTTTGCCGGTCACGACACGCCAGACATGGCGGGAAGCCCGGCCAGACTATAGGGAAGTACGAATATGAAACGTCTGCTCGGCATGTTGCCGCTACAGCGCAAATTCCTGCTGCTGGGTGGTTTGAGCCTGATCCTGTTCGCCGTCCCGCTGCTGCTGTACGTCAAGGCGTCGTGGGAGACCGCGGCGCAGAAGCGCCTGGAAGCCGCGGGCGCGCGCCCGGTCGCCTCGCTGCTGCAGGCCGTGCGCCTGGTGCAGGCGCATCGCGGGCTGTCCAACCTGCATCTGAACGGGGGCCGCGAGGCGGGCGAGGAACGGCGCCGGCTGGCGCCCGGCGTCGATGCGCAATGGCGCGAGCTGGACACGCGGCTGCGCGAGGCGGCCGCGCCCGCCTCGGCGCTTGCCACGCTCGATGCGCTGGCCCAGGAATGGCGCGCGCTGCGCAAGCAGGTGGATGACGCGGATATCGCCGCGCCAGCGAGCTTCGAGCGTCATACCGCGCTGGTCGCGCGGCTGCTGCTGTTCAAGAACACGCTGCTGGATGATTTCAAGCTCAGTCTCGATGCGGACCTGGGCGCGTCCGCGCTGATCGCGGCGGCCTATCAGGACCTGCCCGTGGCGGCCGAGACGCTGGGCCAGGTGCGCGCCCGCGCGGCGGCGGCGCTGGCGGCCGGCGAGCCGGGCGCGGCGCAGCGCCTGGCGGTGGACACCGGGCTGGCGCGCGCTCGCGACATGGGCGCGAACATCGCGCGCAACCTGGAACGCGCGGGAACCGGCGCGCCGGCGCTGGCGGCGCAGATCGATGCCGCCGCCGGGCGGGTGCGGCAGGCGCTGGAGGGCATGGACGAACTGACGCGCTCGTCGCTGGCGCGCGCCGCCAGCCTGGCGGATGACGAACGGCGCGGCTATTTCGGCAAGGCCACCGCGCAGCTGGAGGCGCTGTACCGCGAGATCGACGGCGCCACGGCGCTGGCGACCGGGACGCTGGGGCGCGCGGGGGGC
>NZ_JAGTJY010000056.1:20236-31431 GCF_018195695.1 Achromobacter sp. Marseille-Q0513
CCGGCCGCGAGCAGATGGCGCGGTGGAGCGTGCTGGCCGTCCTGGCGCGGGCCGCGCTCGCGCTGGGCGGGCTGATCGCGCGCTCGATCGCCGGGCCGCTGGCCGAGGCGGCGGCGCTGGCGCAGCGCGTGGCCGAGTCGGACCTGAGCGCGCGCGCCGCGCCGCAGGGAAGCGACGAGACGGCCCGGCTGCTGGCGTCGCTGAACCGGATGAGCGAGGGCCTGAGCGGCACGGTGCGCCAGGTGCAGGCCGGGGCCGCCGCGATCGAAGGCGCGGCCGGCGAGATCGCCGCCGGCAACCATGACCTGTCGCGCCGCACCGAGGAACAGGCCGCCAGCCTGGAGGAAACCGCGGCCTCGATGGAACAGTTCACGGCCACGGCGCGCCAGAACGCGGCCGAGGCGCTGGCCGCCGGCGAGCGCGCCCAGGGCGCGGCCGAGCTGGCGGACCAGGGCGGGGCGGCGGCGCGCGAGGCCAATGCGGCGATCGGCGCGGTGCAGGGCAGCGCGGCCCGCATCTCGGAGATCATCGGCGTGATCGAAGGCATCGCCTTCCAGACCAACATCCTGGCGCTGAACGCGGCGGTCGAGGCCGCGCGCGCGGGCGAGCAGGGCAAGGGTTTCGCCGTGGTCGCCAGCGAGGTGCGCAGCCTGGCGCAGAAGTCCGCCACGGCGGCGCGCGAGATCAAGGACCTGATCCAGCTGTCCGTCGAGCAGATCGAGGGCGGCGCGGCCAAGGTCTCGCGCGCGGGCGCCGTGATCCAGGGTCTGGTGACCGAGATCCGCGAGGTCTCGGGCCTTGTCGGCGGCATCGGCGCGGCGGTGGCCCAGCAGACGGCGGGCATCGAGCAGGTGAACCAGGCCATCGCGCAGATGGACGACATCACGCAGCAGAACGCCGCGCTGGTGGAAGAGGCGGCCGCGGCGTCGGAAAACCTGCTGTCGCAGGCGGCGGCGATGAACCGCAAGATGGCGGAGTTCACGCTGCGGGACGAGCCCGTTCCCTTGCGTGTCGACAATCTAATCCCGCTGCGTGGCTAAAGTCGCGGCCCCCGCTGCCGTAAGTTTGGTGAGGCGGCGCGCGTTCCGGATGGAAACGCCGCCGCTGGCCGGGCCCGGCCCGGGCCGATGCATTGAGATGAGAGCATGAAAATTACTTCGCTGCGCAACCGGATCCTGTTGATCACGGGGCTGACCGTGGTGGGGGCGCTGGCCCTTTCCGGCGTGACCACCTACAAGATCGTGCGCGACAACATGATGTCGGCCATCGCCGGCACGCTGGACGCGGTGGCCAACGGCAATGCCAGCGCCATCGAGCGCTGGTCGGCGGACAAGGCCCAGGCGGTCTCGGCCACCGCCGCCGTGGTGGAAAAGGGCGACCCGCGCGGACTGACGCGCCTGATGGGCCAGACCAACGATTTCCCCATCACCAGCATCGGCTGGTCCGACAAGACCTTCTTTTCCACGGCCAATACGCCCGCCGACTACGATCCGACCTCGCGCCCCTGGTACAAGAGCGCGGTGGAATCGGGCAAGCTGACCGTGACCAAGCCCTACGGCGATTCCGGCACCGGCAAGCCCTACGTGGCCTTCACCACGCCCATCGTGCGCGAAGGCAAGACCATCGGCGCGCTGAGCGGCGCGGTCGCGCTGGACGGCGTCAAGGCCATCATCCAGGCCATCCATCCGACGCCGTCCAGCCTGGCCTTCGTGCTGGGCAGCGACGGCCAGGTGATTTCCCACGTGGACGACAAGTTCGCGCTCAAGCCCGCCACCGAGGTCGCGCCCGAGCTCAAGCCCGAGGCGCTCAAGGGCCTGGCGCGCGACGGCGGCGAGCCGGCGGTGATCACGCTGGCCGGCGCCGAGAAGCTGGTCAAGGCCAAGCGCATTCCCGGCACCGACTGGTACCTGGTGGTGGCGCTGGACAAGGCCGAGGCCACGGTGGGACTGACGCAGGTGTTCAACGCCACGCTGATCGCGCTGGTGGTGCTGACGCTGGCCGCGCTGGCCATCGCCAGCCTGATCACCTCGCGCGCCTTCAAGCGCCTGTCCGCCGTGCGCGACGCGATGGACACGATCGGCTCGGGCGACGGCGACATGACGCACCGGCTGGACGTGGTGGGCCACGATGAAGTGGCGCAGATCTCCAAGTCCTTCAACGCCTTCGTCGACAAGATCAGCACCGTGATGCTGGACGTGCGCGCCGGCGTGGGCTCCATGAGCACCGCGACCAGCGAGATCGACATGGGCAACCGCGATCTGTCGCAACGCACCGAGACCTCGGCCGGCTCGCTGGAGGAAACCTCGGCGGCGCTGACCCAGCTGACTTCCAGCGTGAAGCAGACCGCCGAGACCGCCGAGCAGGCCACGCGCCTGGCCACCGAGGCCAGCACCGCCGCCGAGCGCGGCGGCCAGGTGGTGTCCGACGCGGTCCACACCATGGGCGCGATCTCGCAGTCGTCCGAACGCATCACCGAGATCATCAGCGTGATCGACGGCATCGCCTTCCAGACCAACATCCTGGCGCTGAACGCGGCGGTGGAAGCCGCGCGCGCCGGCGAACAGGGCCGCGGCTTCGCGGTGGTGGCGGGCGAGGTGCGCACGCTGGCCCAGCGCAGCGCCGCCTCGGCGCAGGAGATCAAGGCGCTGATCGAGGCCTCGGTGCAGAATGTCAAGAGCGGCACCCAGCGCGTGCAGGCCGCCGGCGTCACCATGACCGAGATCGTGCAGGGCATCGACCGCGTGCAGCGGCTGGTCACCGAGATCCACGGCGCCATGACCGAGCAGAGCGTGGGCATCAGCCAGATCGACCGCAGCGTCTCCGACATGGACCAGGCCACGCAGCAGAACGCCGCGCTGGTCGAGCAGTCGGCCGCCGCGGCCGCGCTGCTGAACGACCAGGCACGCGCGCTGGCCGGCACGGTGGCGCGCTTCAAGCTGCGCGGCGACCAGCGCCAGGCCGGTCCGGCGCTGGCCCTGAGCCACGGCTAAGGGATCGGGCGGCGCGGCGGAACTTCCCGCCGCGCCGCCTTGCGGCACAATAGGGCGTTTCCACGCCGCGCCGGCGTCCGCCGGCCCAGACTTCCATGTTCCGTTTCGAATGCAAGGCCTGCGGCCAGTGGCATGAAGGCATGCCGGCCTTCGACGCCGAAGCGCCGCTGTTCTACTACCTGATTCCCGAGCCTGAGCGCGCCGCGCGCTGCGAGCTGTCGTCCGACGTCTGCGTCGTCGACGGCAAGTACTTCTTCGTGCGCGGCTGCATCGAGATCCCCGTGCATGGGGCGGACGAGCCCTTCGTCTGGGGCGTCTGGGTGTCGCTGAGCGAAGCCAGCTTCGGCCAGTACCTGGACAGCTACGATGAACCCCGGCGCGCGCACCTGGGGCCGTTCTTCGGCTGGCTGTCCGCCAGCTTCAAGGTCTATCCGGAAACGGAAGGCAGCTTGAAAACCCATGTCCATCTGCGCGACGACGGCGTGCGGCCCTATATCGAGCTGGAAGCCACCGATCATCCGCTGGCGCTGGAGCAGCGCCAGGGCATCGACGCGGCGCGGCTGGCGCAGATCTACGCGGCCTATATGCACGCCTGACGGCGGCGCCGTGCTGGCTGGCGGTCAGCCGCCCAGCGCCCGCAGGTTGAGCGCATGGCTGCGGCCCAGCCAGACCGCGCAGTCGCGGTGGTCGCGCAGCGAGTCGCCGGTGTTGGGATGCGCGAACACGTCCAGCGCGCCGTGGTTCAGCGCCAGCCAGGTCATGATCTCGGTGAACTCCGCCGGCGGGAAAGCTATCTGGTAGCTCCAGCACGGGTGCGGCCCCACCAGCTTCTCGTGGAAGCGGCCCATCTCCATCCTGTCGCCGAAGCGCGCGATGACGCGTTCGCGGAACGCATGGGCCGCGTCCCGGCTGGCCGCGTCGAAATACACGTGGGCGTGCCAGCCGCTCACGGCGGCGGGTTCGAGGTCGATATCAGTCGTGCTCATGCTCTTGCCTGGCAGGGCCGGCCGCGTGGCCGGCGATGAATGGGGCGCGTCTCAGCCGCCGGCCAGCTTGGCGCGATGGCCCAGCTTTGCCAGCGCCTGCGCGACGCGTTCGCGGTGGTCGCCCTGGATCTCGATCACGCCGTCCTTGACGGTGCCGCCGCTGCCGCAGGCCGTGCGCAGCTGCTTGCCCAGCTGCTCCAGCGCCGGGCCGGCCATCGGCAGGCCGCGTACCAGCGTCACGCTCTTGCCGCCGCGGCCCTTGCTCTCGCGCCAGATGCGGGCCACGCCGTCGCCGGCGGGGGCCGGCGCGGCGGCCTGGCAGGCGCAGGCGGCGACGGGGCGGCGGCAGGCGGGGCACATGCGGCCGCCGTCGGTGGAATAGACCAGGCCGCCTATGGATTTGTTTTTCATGAACTTATGGCGCGAAGCGCGGGACGATGACGCAGTGTATCGCCTTGCTGCCCGGGCGCAGGCCGGCCTGGCGCGCCGTGGCGGGGATCGCGGGCCGGACGGGGCGGCGGCCCGTCAGCGGATTGCCAAGCGACTTGCGGTATGGTGTCGCCTTTCCGGGACCCGCGCGCCTGTCCCAGGCTCGGCCCCACCCATCCGCAGGGAGCAGAACTTGAAATACCGCAAACTCGGCCGCAGCGGCCTGGACGTCAGCCTGATCGGCCTGGGCACCATGACCTGGGGCGAGCAGAACACCGAGGCAGAGGCGCACGAGCAGCTCGACTACGCGCTGGCGCGCGGCATCAACCTGATCGACACGGCCGAGATGTACCCCGTGCCGCCGCTGGCGCAGACCCAGGGCCTGACCGAGACCTATATCGGCACCTGGCTGGCCAGCCGCAAGCGCCGCCAGGACGTGGTGCTGGCGAGCAAGGTCGCCGGCCCGGTGCGCGACCCCAAGCGTCCCGGCCACATCCGCGACGGCAAGACCTTCCTGGACCGCAAGAACCTCACCGCCGCGCTGGATGCCAGCCTGAAGCGCTTGCAGACGGACTACCTGGACCTGTATCAGCTGCACTGGCCCGACCGGACCACGGCGACCTTCGGCAAGCTGGCCTATCCCTGGACCGAGGGCGAGCAGACCGTGGCCATCGAGGAAACGCTGTCCGTGCTGCAGGACTTCGTGCGCGAGGGCAAGGTGCGCCATGTGGGCGTGTCCAACGAAACGCCCTGGGGCGTGGCGCAGTTCCTCAAGCACGCCGAGAACCAGGGGCTGCCGCGCATCGTGTCCATCCAGAATGCCTACAGCCTGCTCAACCGCGTGTTCGAGAGCGGCCTGTCGGAATTCTCGCGCCACGAGGACGTGGGCCTGCTGGCCTATTCGCCGCTGGCCATGGGCATGCTCTGCGGCAAGTACCTGGACGGCGCCCGGCCCGAGGGCGCGCGCCTGACGCGCTACGAGCGCTTCACGCGCTACAGCAATCCGCAGGCCGAGGCCGCCACCGCCGAGTACGTGGCCCTGGCGCGCCGGCTGGACCTGTCGCCGACGCACCTGGCGCTGGCCTTCATCAACCAGCAGCCCTTCGTGACGAGCAACCTGATCGGCGCGACCTCGCTGGCGCAGCTCAAGGAGAACATCGACAGCGCGGAGGTCACGCTGCCGCAGGAAGCGCTGGACGGCATCGCGCAAATCCACGCGCGCCATCCGAACCCGGCGCCCTGAGGCCGGACGGCCCAGCGCTACAGCCTCAGGCTGTACACCTGGGCCGTCTCGCCCCACGGGTGGTAGCCGACGCCGTCGGGCTGGAAGCCGAACTTCTCGTAGTAGCCGCGCAGGTCGCTGCACAGGTGCAGCGACCTGAAGCCCAGCGCGCGGGCATGGTCCGCCGCGTGCCGGATCAGGCGTTCGCCCAGGTTGCGGCCGCGCAGGTCTTGCTCCACATGCAGCGCGCACAGCCACGGATACAGTTCGCCGCGGCTGATGAAGTCGTTGGTGATGAGGCCGGCGCAGCCGACGAGGCGCGCGCCGTCGCGCAGCACATACCATTGCGGCAAGGGGTTCTCGGCGCCGATGCAGCGGGTGATGGCATCGTCGTACATCATCATGGTGTCCGCGCTGGCCCATTGCCGCTGGAAGTAGCGGATGGCATCCAGGCGGATGGCGGGTTCGTCGCGTACGGAAACGATCTGCACGGGCTCTCTCTTCGTGAATGGGGGGCGCCGGTTCAGCCGGCCGCCTGCTGCATGCCGGCGGTGGCGCGCAGGCTGTCCTGCAGCTGCGCCAGCACGCGGCTGGGCGCGTCGGCGCTCCACATCATACCCACCGCGCCAAAAGCCAGCGGCTCGGGCAGCTTGACGATGTCGACCAATTTCAGGCGCTTGTACAGTTGCGCCACCGAACTGGCCAGCGTCGACACATAGCCGGTTTCGTGCAGCAGCGCCTGCAGCGCCACCAGCGAGGCGGTCTCGATGCGCGGCGAGGGCGTGGCCACGCCGGCCTGGGCGAAGGCCTCTTCCAGCCTGCCGCGCGATACCGTGCCCGCCGGCGGCATGATCCAGGGATGCGCGGCGGCCTCTTTCCAGCCGGGCCTTCGCAGCCGGGCCAGCGGATGGCCGGGCCGCGTCACGATGCTGAAGGTGTCGCGCATCAGCGGTTCCATGCGCAGTCCGGCCTGATGACCGCGCACATCCAGCGGGCCGACGATCAGGTCGAGTTCATGGCGTTGCAAGCGCTCGATCAGGGGCGTCACCAGTCCCTCCACCACTTCCACGTAGATGCCGGGGAACTCGCGCTGCAGGGCCGCGATGGCGCGCGGCAGCAGCACCGGCGAGGCCGACAGCACCGTGCCCACGTGCAGCCGGCCGGCGATGCCGGATTTCACGGACTCGATTTCCTCGCTGGTGCGGCGCAGGTCGCCCAGCATGCGGCGCGCATGCCGCGCCAGGACTTCGCCCGCTTCGGTCAGGCGCAGTCCCCGGTTGCGCAGGAACAGCGGCGTGCCGACCAGGTCTTCGATGTCGCTCAGCCAGTGCGATACCGCCGGCTGCGTCATGTGCATCAGGCGGGCCGCGGCGGTGACGCTGCCGGCTGACGCCAGCGTCAGGAAAATCTCCAGGTGCCGCAGCTTCAGCCGGCGCGCCCAGGCGATGTGGTCCAGGTTCCAATCCATGCCGTGGCTCCGTCAAGTATGAGTAAACGCTAATGGAAAGCTCAGGATTATTCATTTGTCGGCCATGGTTGGCGATACCAGAATACCCGTAGCACCCCACCACTTCCGGTATCCGACATGCCCAGACTGACTACTGCCGTCTGGCGGCACCGCCGCCAGCAGATGAATGACCTGATGGACGCGCTGCGCCTGGACGCGCTGGTGTTCACCTCGGCCGACTTCTTCCAGTTCGCCACCAATTTCCATACCGACGTGCTGCCCTGGGAGCGGCCCATATACGCCGTGGTGCCGCGCGACGGCGATGGTTTCCTGGTGATGAACGAGCTCTCGACCAACCACATGCGCTTCTCGCGCGAACAGGGCAAGGTCTGGATCACCGACGTCAGCTTCTACGCCGAGCATCCGCGCGTGGTCGAGCGCCTGCCGTTGCCGTCGGAGCTGCCCGAGCTGCTGGCGCAGCGCCTGGCGCGGGCCGGCCTGGCGCGGGCGCGCATCGGCGTGGAGGGCGGCAGCCCGGCGCTGACCGCCGCGGCCGCGCAACTGCCCGACCTGCGCCTGTTGCCCTGCACCCGCGAATGCCGCGCGCTGCGCTGGCGCAAGCACGAGGAAGAACTCGCGGTGATGGCGGCGATCGGCTCGCTGGCTGACTGGTTGCAGGAACGCTACCGCGAGAACATCCGTCCGGGCCGGCTGGTGCAGGAGCTGGATTGCGCGATGGCCGCGCTATGGGTGCAGGAAGCCGCCGAGCGCTTTCCGGGCGAGCAGTTCGAGGTGATCCGGGCCTGGACGCTGAGCGGCCCGGCGTCCGCGTCGCCGCATGGCGACGGCGCGTCCTGCGGCGCGCGCATCCGCGAAGGCGACGTGCTGGTGAATATCCTGATTCCGCGCCTGAACGGGCTGGCCATCGAGAACGAACGCACCTGGTTCTGCGGCCGGCCCAGCGCCGAGCAGGCAGCCCTGTGGACGGCGGCGCGCGACGCCAACCTGGCCGGCATCGAGGCCGCGGTCAGTGGCCAGCCGGTCAGCGGCATCGACGCCGCCGCGCAGGCGGTGATCGAGCGCGCGGGCTACGCCGCCCACATCCGGCACCGCACCGGCCATGCCATCGGCATCATCCATCACGAGTATCCGGAGAACATGGCGTTCTGCCATCGGCCGCTGGAAGACAACGAGGTGTATTCCGTGGAGCCCGGCCTGTACGTCTACGGCATCGGCGGCTTCCGCATCGACGATACCGTGGTCGTGGGCCGCGAGCCGCGCACCCTGACCGCCACGCCCAAGACGCTCGACTATGCCACGGTCCTTTGAACTGACGGGCGCACCGGCCCTGGCGCGGGCGCTGGCCGGCGGCTCACAGCCGCAGGCCGGCCTGCGGCAGCTGGACGCGGCGCTGGCGCGGGACCTGGGCCATCGGCTGTTCACCGTGCTGGCGCTGGACTGGACGCGCGGCCTGAGCGTGCGCCATTACAGCAGCGCGCCACTGGCCTATCCGCCCGGCGGCGCCAAGCCCATCGTGCCCGGCGGCGAGTTCCATGCCCGCGTCATCGAGGCGGGCGAGCCGCGCTTCTGCGCCGACGCCGACGCCATCCGCGCCGCCTTTCCCGACCACGCGCTGATCCTGTCGCTGGGCTGCGAATCGGCCGTCAATGTGCCGGTGCGCTGGAACGGGCGCACGCTGGGCTCGCTGAATCTGCTGCACGAGGCGGGCTGGTATGGCGAGGACATGCTGCCCGTCCTGCGCGTCTACGGCGCGATGGCGGTGCCGCTGCTGCAGCAGATCCATCTGGACCGATCACACGACAATACGACCACAGGGGAAACACCATGAACATCAAGCGAGTGCTGGCCGCGCTTTTGCTGGCCGGGCTGTCGCCCGCCGGCGCGCAGGCCGAGGCGCAGTATCCGTCCAAACCCATCACCATCGTCTATCCCTACGCGCCCGGCTCGGCCTCGGACACGCTCAGCCGCGTGGTCGGGGAAGTATTGCAGAAGGCGCTGGGCCAGCCGGTGATCGTTGAGAACAAGCCCGGCGCGGGCGGCACCATCGCGCTCGAGTACGTGTCCCGCGCCCAGCCCGACGGCCACACGCTGGCCTTCACCGCCAGCGGCGCGATGGCGGTGAGCCCGCATCTTTACAAGCTGCGCTTCAAGCCCACGGAAGACCTCGCGCCCATCACCACGCTGGTCGAGATCCCCTTTGTCTTCGTCACCCGCGCCGATGCGCCCGAGCGCGATCTGCAAGGCTTCATCCGCAAGGCCCGCGCCACGCCCGGCGGCGTGACCTCGGCCAACGCCGGCATCGGCACCCAGGCGCACCTGACGCAGATGCTGTTCCAGAACGCCGCCGGCATCGATCTGAACGTGATCGCCTACAAGGGCGGCGCGCCCGCCGTCAACGACCTGATGGGCGGACACCTGGACTCGATGATCGACAACGCCGCCGCGCAGGCCGGCTATATCCAGGCGGGCAAGGTCCGTGGCCTGTTCGTCACCAGCAAGTATCGCGTGGCCGCCTATCCGGACGTGCCCACGGCCGAGGAGGCCGGCCTGCCCGGATTCTCGGCCGTGGGCTGGTTCGGCCTGGCCGCGCCGCGCGGCACGCCCGACGCGGTCATCCAGCGGCTGAACGCCGCGCTGGTGGCGGGGCTGGGCGAACCCGCAGCGCGCAAGCGCTTGACCGATGCGGGCTGGGTGCCGGTGGTGGGCACGCCCGAGGAGGCGCGCGAACGGGCGCGGGCGGACCTGGACGCGCTGGGCAAGGTGGTGCGGCAGATCGGCTTGCAGCCGAATTGACCGGTCAGCGCCGCTGTCGCGGGGGGCGGCCTCAGCGGGCTGCGCAGCCCGGCGCGCGCGGCAGTTCCGCGCCCGGCGCCAGCAGCAGGCGCGCATTGCGTCCGGGCACATAGGACAGCGTGCGCGCGCGCCACGCGGGCACGTCGGCGTAGGCCACCTGCGCGTTCTTGCCGCTGGACGGCCGGCCGTCCAGGTCCAGCTGCGGCGCCTGGAGGCAGGCATCCTTGATCTCCAGCCTGGCCAGCTCCGCGCCGTCGCGCCAGCGCACGGCGCGGAACGTCAGCGGCGTTTTGCGGGTGATCACCTTGCCCTGTTCCACATAGCTCGCTCCGCCCGGCCCCGTCACCAGCCGGTTCGGTTCCTGGCGCACGACGGTCTCACCGGGCGGCGTCATCAGGAAGGCGGTGTCGCCGTCGATGTCGAGCAGCATGCCCGCGCCCAGGCGCACGACCTGCAGGGAATCGTGCCGTACCAGCGCGGTCTCGGTCCAGTCGGTCTGCACCCGGCTCCAGCCGGGCATGCGCGCATCCAGCAGCTTGCGGGTCTCGACCGTGTCGCGCGCCTCGTCCTCGGACAGCCGCAGACGCTCCACGCGCAGGCGGCCGCCGCGCGCCGTCAGGCCGGCGAGAAAGGTCTCGTTCGAATCGCGGAAGAACATCAGCACGCTGTCCGGGCCAACGGGCAGGACGGGGTTCAGGCAGTAATAGGGGCGCTTGGCGAGCCTGGCGTCATCGGGATGCAGGTAGCGTCCGAGCGTCCCGCCGGGGCCGCACAGCGCTTCGCCCTGGAACGAGGCGGAGGTGATGCGGAATGTCTGGCTCTGGCCGGTGTTCACGTCGCGCTGGCTCTGCTGCGCGGCGTCGATGCGCAGGCCGCCCGCGTCGAACACGGCGGCGGCCTGGGCCGTGGCGGCGAGCATCAATGGCGCGGCGGCCAGGCTGGCGCTGCGCAGGCAACGGGACAGGCGGGCATGGCGGAGCAGGGTGCGCAATGGAGTTCCTTCCTGTTGGGGCGGGCGTTCAAACATAGCACGCGGGGACTCGGCGCCGCATGGCGGTCAGGCTTGCGGCGCTCTTGCTCTGGCGTGTCGCACAAGCCTTGTATGGGCACGGGAGCGCGCCTATAGTCGATCCGTCGAGGGGAAGTCGCGTCCCGCGCATCCATCCTCACCGAAAGCCCGCCTGCCCATGCAGCGGGCTTTTTTCGTTTCCGAACCCCATCCCTGCGATTCCTTTCCTGAATACGGATCCCTATGCAACGACTCATACCCATCAACGTGGGCCAGCAGGCCAATGACCGCAGCGGCG
>NZ_JAGTJY010000570.1:0-409 GCF_018195695.1 Achromobacter sp. Marseille-Q0513
GGTCGCGGCGGTCATGGCGGTTTCCTGGGCGGCTGGCTTCGATTGACGCCATTCTTTCCCCGGGGCCGTATCCAAGTCCTCACGCAAACTTCAAAAAAATGTGATAACTCGGCCGCGCCGATTGGCGACAATAGCGCTATCCCATCGCCCGAGCCCCCCATGGAACCCTCCCGCCGCGTGCTGATCGTCGAGGACGACGCCCATATCGCCGAATTGCTGCGCATGCACCTGCGCGATGAAGGCTACGCGGTCGAGCATGCCGCCGACGGCCACGAAGGCATGCGCCGGCTGGAAGAGGGCGGCTGGGACGCGCTGGTGCTGGACCTGATGCTGCCGGGCGTGGACGGCCTGGAGATCTGCAAGCGCGCGCGCGGCATGGCGCGCTACACGCCCATCATCATCACCAGCG
>NZ_JAGTJY010000571.1:0-409 GCF_018195695.1 Achromobacter sp. Marseille-Q0513
CGTAAAATCGGCAAAGGCCACGGCGTTGTAGCGACCGCCATAATCCACCACTGCTGCGCGGCCAAGGCCAGGGTACAGCATGATGAAAATGAGCATCGCCGAACCGGCATAGGCAGCAAACAACAGGCTCCATTGCACTTGTTGCAACCACAGTCGTGGCACACGCAGCAATAGCCAACATACGGGAACTGCCAGCGCAAAACGCAAGAGCTTCTCAACTTCAGATGAGCTCCAGACACCAAGCCATAGGCTGCTGATAACCATGGCCAAGAAGGGCGCGCACAACGCGATCGCCATCGGCAGCACGTCTCGGAAGTCAAAGGACTCCCAGCGTCGGACCGCATTCATCACCCAGACAACGAGCCCGATCAGCCCGCAAAGATACAGCACAGCCGGGCCTCCTGCGGCG
>NZ_JAGTJY010000572.1:0-407 GCF_018195695.1 Achromobacter sp. Marseille-Q0513
TACGCCGCCCGCGCCATTGCGGCGCGGGAGCAGATCAAGTTCATCTTTTCCAGAACACTGTCCAATGCGCTCTCCGACCTGGTGTCCTGGGGTGAGAAAATCGGCTTGTCGCGTGAAGATCTCTCATTCCTGGACTGGGCTTCTATCGAGTCCAGTCTCACGGTACCGCCCATGGACTTTCTGGATCGCCACTATCTGGCGCAGGTCGCGGCCTCGCGCATCCAGATGGAAGCCGCACATGAGTTCAAGCTTGCTCATATCATTTTCAGCGTTCGGGATATCTATGTCGCAACACTGAATCGCAGCATCCCCAATTTCGTGGGCACAGGGGCGGCGTCCGGACGCATCGTGAAGCTGACTGCCGAGATGTCTGCGCGTGTGAACATCCAAGGCATGATCGTCTGTAT
>NZ_JAGTJY010000573.1:0-406 GCF_018195695.1 Achromobacter sp. Marseille-Q0513
GCTCCAGGGCCCGGCCGTCGCCGATCTCGCCGGCGGCGCAAGTCAGTGCAACCTGGCCATTGCGCAACACGTGGACGTGCGTGGCCAGGTCCATGACGCGGGCCGTCGATTGCTCCACCACCAGCAGCGTCATGCCGCTTTGGTTCAGCTGGCGCAATTTGTCGTAGACCTGATCGATGACGAGCGGCGCCAGGCCAAGCGATGGTTCGTCGATCAAGAGCAGGCGAGGGCGCAGCAACATGGCCCTGGCAATGGCCAATTGCTGTTGCTCGCCGCCGGACAGATAGCCGGCGGCGCCCTTGTAGCGCTGGCGCAGGATGGGGAACATGTCCAGCGCCATTTCCAGATCCTGGGCGCCGCTCGCGTTGCGGCGCGTCGACAGCGCCAGTCCGAGATTTTCCTCGAC
>NZ_JAGTJY010000574.1:0-405 GCF_018195695.1 Achromobacter sp. Marseille-Q0513
GCGGCCGGGCCTGCCGGGGCGGGCGGGAATGGAAGTGGCGCATCGGGCCCGGGGAGTGGCGGGGGCCGGGGGCCGTCGGGTCCAGCACGTGGGCGGAGGCCGGCGCGGCCAGCAGCAGGGGCACGCCGTAGTGGCGCTTGTTGCGCGTCAGCCAGCCCGAGCGCCCCAGCGCCGCCGCGCCCCACAGGAAGAACACCAGACCGGCTATGCCCGCCAGCAGGAAGGCCGGACGGCCGGGAACCAGGTAGCCCGCGCGCGCGGCCAGCCACACCAGGCACAGCGCGGCCAGTGCGTTGCCGCGTAGCGGATTGCGGCCGGTCCAGTTGGCGCCGGCCGTGAGCAGGAAGCCCACGGCGATGGTGGCGACGAAGCCCCACAGCATCTCATGCGCGTGCCAGGCCAGCC
>NZ_JAGTJY010000575.1:0-405 GCF_018195695.1 Achromobacter sp. Marseille-Q0513
GTATAGAGCATCTGGCGACATTCGTTTTCATCGCTCGGGGTCATAATGACCATTTCCGGTATGCAGCGCAGGTAAGAGAGATCAAAAGCGCCCTGGTGGGTTTGACCATCAGCACCAACAATGCCCGCGCGGTCGATGGCGAACAGGACCGGAAGCTTTTGAATTGCCACGTCATGCAGCACCTGATCATAGGCGCGTTGCAGGAAAGTGGAGTAGATCGCGACAACGGTTTTGTCCCCACCAACCGCCAGCCCCGCCGCAAAGGTCACTGCGTGTTGCTCGGCAATTGCCACGTCGAAGTAGCGATCCGGGAATTTACGAGAAAACTCAACCATACCGGAACCTTCACGCATCGCCGGAGTAATCGCCATCAGCTTGTTGTCTTTCGCTGCCGTTTCGCACAAC
>NZ_JAGTJY010000576.1:0-404 GCF_018195695.1 Achromobacter sp. Marseille-Q0513
GCGATAATCTGTACATGTATGGAAGCAAGCATCGGGTTCTTACTGAGGATGTACCAAATGGCGCAACCGGGCACAAAGGCAGAACGCGCGCTCAAATGGCTGATGTGCTGCTAGATGCGCATCATCGCGGCAAAGTACGGGCAGCGATCGGCCGTGGCGCAGACTTCTATGGTCCTGGTGTTCTGGAATCCGCTTTGGGGGAACGAATCTTCAAGGCGGCGCTAGAGGGAAGGGCTGCGGAGGTGCTGGGAAATATCGATATTCCTCATACGTACCTCTATATTCGTGATTTTGCAAAAGGCTTGGTGACGCTGGGAGCGCGCGAAGAGGCATTGGGGCAGATTTGGCATATTCCGGGCGCAGCTACAATAACGACGAGACAAATCGTCAATATGGTTTATGAG
>NZ_JAGTJY010000577.1:0-403 GCF_018195695.1 Achromobacter sp. Marseille-Q0513
TCTGTGCGGCGGACTGGCGAACGCCGGCATCCAGGCCCGGCGTATGGACGCGGCGGACGTGCATGACTGGCTGCTGCGCTGGTTCAACCCCCACCCCACACTGCTCGGCCCCGACGCCGCGGACCGGGCGCGCTTCTATGATCTGGCAAGCTACCCTGACCAGCCCGAGGACGGTGACATCGAGCTGGCGAGTGGACGGGACTTCAGCCAGCGTCTGTTCTTCGGCCAGCCATGCTCCGATATTGCGCACGGCACCTGGCGTTTCGACGACATGCCGCATCGTGTCATGATGACCGACCGCCTGCGCATGCCGCCCGGCACCGGACACCTGACCGGCGAAACCCGCAAGGGCGATGCGATCAATACGCTGTTCGACCAGATGCCGGAAGACACGACGATGTGT
>NZ_JAGTJY010000578.1:0-403 GCF_018195695.1 Achromobacter sp. Marseille-Q0513
CTTCCATGATGCTGAGCGGTCTCTGGTCCGGCTCGGCGTGGGGCGTAATCGACGTATATCCCAAAGAAGTTACCGTCGAAGGAAAGGCCGTGACGGTGCAGGTGTCGAACCTGGGCGATCGGCCAGAGTACGTGTCGGTCGCCCTGTCGCGATTGCTCAATCCGGGCGTGCCCTTGCCAGTCGAAGAACTGGAAGCGATCGGCGACACCCCCATGCCCGGGCTGTATGCGACACCGTTCCGGCTGTCTCTTGCGCCGGGGCAGAGCAAATTCATCACGCTCAAGCCTCTGAATCGCCTGCCGGCCGAGCAGGCCTACCGGTTGGTCGTACGACCCGAGAAGGGTGTGCTTGGCACTGGCCGCGACCAAACAGCGGGCGTACTAGTGGTCAACATCGCCTATAG
>NZ_JAGTJY010000579.1:0-401 GCF_018195695.1 Achromobacter sp. Marseille-Q0513
GTTCCATGCCGGGTTCTGCGACCCGGAGCTGGAGATGCTCAAACTGCGCGGTGCAATCACGCGCCACGAGGCGTTGCCGCTGGTGTTCGCCAACGGTGATTACAAAGGCTGGTTTGTTCCTACCGATGTGCGTGTGACCACCCGGCAGGTGATGCGCGACGGTACCCTGATCTGGCTGGAGGCCGAGCTGACGCTGCGCGAGTACGTGCGCCCGGTGGTGCTGGTCGAGGAAACCTCCAAGCAGGAACCAGTGGCCACCGAGCAGCCTGACCCGAACGGCCAGGTGAAAAAGCCCGCGCAGACGGTCAACCGTGCGCCCGCGTCCAGGCCCGCCAGTGCGCCGCCAACCAGGAGCGCACGATGACGGCCATCGACTGCATCGAGCACATCACCCAGGCGGG
>NZ_JAGTJY010000057.1:0-31431 GCF_018195695.1 Achromobacter sp. Marseille-Q0513
TCGTGCGCCTGATCGAGCCCACCGCCGGCCACATGATGATGGGCGGCGAAGACCTGAGCACGCTGTCCGGCGCCGCGCTGCGGCCGGTGCGGCGGCGCATCCAGATCGTGTTCCAGGACCCCTACCGCTCGCTCAACCCGCGCCGCACCGTGGGCGAGTCCATCATCGAGGGCCTGCTCAACTTCGGCGTGCCGCGCGAACAGGCGCTGCAGCGCGCCGGCGAAACGCTGTCGGTGGTGGGCCTGAGCCCGGACGCCATGCGGCGCTATCCGCACCAGTTCTCCGGCGGTCAGCGTCAGCGCATCTGCATCGCGCGCGCGCTGGTCATGGATCCCGAGATCCTGGTCGCCGACGAGGCCGTGTCCGCGCTGGACGTCTCGGTGCAGGCGCAGGTGCTGGAGCTGCTGGAGCAGGTGCGCCAGCGCACCGGCGTGGGCGTGCTCTTCATCACCCACGACCTGCGCGTGGCGGCGCAGATCTGCGACACCATCATCGTCATGCAGCGCGGCAAGGTCGTCGAGACCGGCAGCGCCGAGACCGTGCTGACCGAACCGCGCCACGAGTACACGCGCGCGCTGATCGACGCGGCGCCCGGCCGCGACTGGGACTTCCGCAACTTCAGGCCGGTCGCCGCCGGCCATCCGGCGCAGGCCCCGGCGGGCTGAAGCCGCTCGCGCGCGGGAGCCGGCCACGGCGCCCGCGCCGCGCCCCATCGCATCCGCATCCCGAGCCGGCACGCAGAGGCCGGCCATACACAAAGGCTCATCTCCCCCCTTCAGGAACCGACCACCAGGAACCGCCATGCAGCAGCCGCATGAACTCTCCGCCCAGGAACTGCTTGTCGCCTACCGCGCCAAGACCCTGTCCCCCGTCGAAGCCACCCGCGCCGTGCTGGCGCACATCGAGCGCTGGGAACCCAGCCTGAAAGCCACCTACGCGCTGGATCCCGAAGGCGCGCTGGCCGCTGCCCGTGAATCCGAGGCGCGCTGGCTGAAGGGCGAGCCGTTGTCGGCCGGCGGCTACACGCTGGATGGCGTGCCCGCCACCATCAAGGAAAACATCGCCACGCGCGGCGTGCCGGTGCCGCTGGGCACCGCGGCCACCGACCTGACGCCCGCCAGCGCGGACGCGCCGCCGGCGGCTCGCATGCGCGAGGCAGGCGCCGTGGTGCTGGGCAAGACCACCATGCCGGACTACGGCATGCTGTCGTCCGGCCTGTCCAGCTTCCACGAGCTGACCCGCAATCCCTGGGACCTGGGCAAGAATCCCGGCGGCTCCAGCGCCGGCGCCGGCGCGGCCGCCGCGGCCGGCTACGGCCCGCTGCACATCGGCACCGACATCGGCGGCTCGGTGCGCCTGCCCGCCGCCTGGTGCGGCATCGCCACGCTCAAGCCCAGCCTGGGCCGCATTCCCATCGACCCGCCCTTCATGGGCCGCTGCGCCGGTCCCATGACGCGCACCGTGACCGATACCGCGCTGATGATGGGCGTGCTATCGCAGCCCGACGCGCGCGACCATATGAGCCTGCCCTACCAGGATATCGACTGGCTCAACCTGGACATGGACCTGCGCGGTGTGCGCATCGGCCTGCTGCTGGACGCCGGCTGCGGCCTGCCCGTGGATCCCGAGATCCTGGACGCCGTGCAGGCCGCCGCGCGCCTGTTCGAGGCGGCCGGCGCCATCGTCGAACCCATGAAGCCCTGGATGACGCCCGCCATGCTGGACGGCGTGGACCGCTTCTGGCGCACCCGCTCGGCCATCGACCTGGCGGCGCTGTCCGAGGAACGTCGCGGCAAGATCCTGCCCTTCATCCGCGCCTGGGCGGAAAGCGGCGGCGGCCAGAGCGGCGAGGCCGTGTTCCGCAGCTACTACGAAACCGTCAACGTGCGCGCGCGCACCGTTGCCGCCTGCGCGCCGTACGACTACGTGCTGTCGCCGGTGGCGCCCGTGGTGGCCTACAACGCCGAATGGCCCTCGCCCACCAACGAGGTCGCCACCACCATGCATCACATCGGCTTCACGCTGCCCTACAACATGAGCGAGCAGCCGGCGGCCTCGGTGAACTGCGGCTATACCAAGGCCGGCCTGCCCATCGGCCTGCAGATCGCCGGCGCGCGCTTCGACGACCTGGGCGTGCTGCGCGTGGCGCGGGCCTGGGAACGCATGCGCCCCGCGCAGCGCGCCTGGCCGCAGCCGCCCAAGAGCGCCTGACGGCGGGCGCTACGCCTTGATTCCCGGACGCCCGCGAGGCGTCCGGGCGCTTTCCCCGCACACTTCGGGCAACAAGCCCGGGCAACCAACAGGACGACCCATGCGCTGGCTATTGGCAATGATCAAGCACGAGACGAACACGTATTCGCCCGTGCCCACGCCGCTGGAACGCTTCTTCCGCGGCAATCCCGAAATCCTGGCGGGCGAACGCGCCATCCAGGCCTATGAGAACACCGACAGCGGCCTGGGCGGCTACATCGAGGTGGCGCGCCGCGAGGGCGCCGAGATCGTGCTGCCGGTCGCCGCCGAATCCTGGCCCAGCGGGCCGGCCAGCGCCGAGACGCACGAACGCCTGTGCCGGCTGGTGCTGGACGAGGTCGAGCGCGGCGGCTTCGACGCCATCCTGCTGGACCTGCACGGCGCCATGGTGGCCGAGGGCGTGGAAGACGCCGAAGGCGACCTGCTGCGCCGCCTGCGCGAGATCGACCCGACGACGCCGGTGGCGGTGACGCTGGACATGCACGCCAACATCTACGACGACATCGTCAAGCACGCCACCGTCATCAGCGGCTTCCATACCTATCCGCACGTGGACATCCACGCCGCCGGGCTGCGCGCGGCCAATGTCATCGTGCGCACGCTCAAGGGCGAGATCAAGCCCGTCATGCGCTGGGGCAACAAGCCCATGCTGCCGCACGTGATGCGCCAGGGCACGCACGCCGAGCCCAACAAATCGCTGCAGGAACGCTGCATCGCGCTGGAAGCGCAAGGCGTGCTGGCGGCGTCGGTGTTCGTCGGTTTCCCGCATGCCGACATCCGCGAAGCGGGCCTGAGCGCCGTGGTCTGTACCGACGGCAAGGCGGACGAGGCCGAACAATGGCGTGATGAACTGCTGGAGCGCGCCTGGAACGCCCGCGCCGACTGGGTGTTCCATCCGGAACCGCTGGAAGCCGCCATTACCCGCGCCAAGGCGGTGACACAGGGTCCCGTGGTCCTGCTGGACCATTACGACAACACCGGCTCGGGCGGCACCATGGACACCACGGCGGTGCTGGCCGAGATGCTGCGCCAGGGCCTGGACAACGCCGTGTTCTACGCCATCTGCGATCCGCAGGCCGCGCGCGAGGCGGCGGCGGCCGGCGTCGGCAGCCAGATCCGCATCAAGCTGGGCGGCAAGGTCGCCATGCCCGCCATCCGCCAGGCCAGCGCGCCGCTGGAGATCTCCGGCCGCGTGAAGCTGGTCTTTGACGGCGTCTACCTGAACCGCGGCCCCATGTACCGCGGCGTGCGCAACGATACCGGCCTGACCGTGGTCATCGACACCGGCAGCGTGGAGATCGTGGTGGTATCGCGCCACCAGGAGCCCTTCGACGTCAATTGCCTGCTGTCGGCCGGCATCGACCCGCTGCAGAAACGCTACGTGGCGCTCAAGAGCCGGGTCCACTGGCGCGCGGGCTTCTCCGACATGGCCACCGACATCATCGAATGCACCGGCGTCGGCGTGACCACCTCGGACTACGGGCAACTGGAATTCAAGCGGGTGCGGCGCCCGATCTACCCGCTGGACCCGCTATAAGTCGTTATTTTGTCGACAATATCGCCGGCGCACCCGCGCCGGTTTTCATTTTGAAATCTTCGGTAACGGCGCGCGCCCTCGCCGGACGGACAGCCTCGGTATACTCGCCCGCGGGTCCTTACGCCCTGATGAATCAACGGCTTCGCGGAGCCCTCGCCTCCTGGCGGCTCATCGGCGGCAGCGTAAGGGCATGACTCGACAATCAACGACATAAAAGCAGAACGATGAAAAAGAGCATAGCGATCACCCTGGGCGTGGTCATAGTGGGAGCGGGTAGCTGGGTCGGCGCGACCTGGTACACGGGCAAGCGCATCGAGGAAAGCTCGCAGCGCCGCCTGGCCGAGGTCAACGAGAAGCTGGCCAAGGTCACGCCGCTGTTCGGCCTGCGCATCGACCAGATCAAGTACGAGCGCGGCCTGTTCTCGACGCAGGCGCGCTATGGCCTGTCGCTCCTGAAGAACGACAAGAGCCTGGACGTCCTGCCCGACGGCATGGTCGAGTTCGACGCCACCATCGAGCACGGCCCCTTCCCCAAGGGCGCGCTGGCGCGCGGCGCCTTCGCGCCCAAGCTGGCCTACGTCCAGGCGGCGATGGCCAAGACGGACCTGGTCAAGCCGGTGTTCGAGCTGACCAAGGACGCGGCCCCGCTGACGGCCGACGCCATCGTCGCCTACGGCGGCCACGGCGCCAGCACGGCGCAGATCGCGCCGGTCAAGTTCAGCCGCGACGGCATCAGCCTCGATTTCAGCGGCATGAAGATCGACGGCACCTACGACCACGCCAAGCAGGCGGTGGTCGCGCGCGGCGTGATCGACACCATCGGCGTGGACGGCCTGAAGGCCGAGCGCGAGCGCGACAAGTTCAAGATGGCCATGTCCGGCCTGTCCATCGACGTGAACACCCTGATGGGCAAGTTCGGCCTGTCGATGGGCGACTCGGGCGTGCAGATCAAGCACATCGAGATGGTCAAGCCCCAGGACGAGCTGAAGGTCGCGCTCGACGACTTCGGCTACACCGTCAAGCTGACCGAAGACGACAAGAACATCGCCATGCAGGCCGCCTACAAGCTCGGCGGCCTGACCGTCGATGACGTGGCCTTCGGCAGCGGCCAGGCCGTGATCAAGCTGGGCAATCTGGACGGCGCCTTGGTCAAGCAACTGGCCGACACCTACAACCAGATGGTGCGCCAGGCCGTGGCCGGCGCCAGCGACGAGGGCCTGAAGGACGAGCAGGTGCAGACGCTGATCGACACCGCCACCAAGCTGCTGGCCGCCAAGCCCACGTTCAGCATGGACCCGATCAGCTGGAAGACCGCCAAGGGCGAGAGCAAGCTGACCTTCGCGCTGGACCTGGCCAGCCCCGCCAACATCAAGGACCTGACGCCGCAGGAGATCCTGGTCCAGGCCATCAAGCGCATCGATGCCAACCTGGTCGTGTCCAAGCCCATGATGCAAGACCTGGTCGCGCAGTACATGGTCAAGGCCGAAGGCAAGGCCGCCGACAAGGCCGCCAGCGAAGCCGAGGAACAGGTCCGCAGCATGGCGGGCATGGCCGAGATGTTCAACGTCGGCAAGAACGACGGCGACAACATCGTCGGCAAGTTCCACTTCTCCGACGGCATGGGCGACCTGAACGGCAAGAAGATTCCGGCGGACGAGCTGTTCAGCGGCCTGCTGGACGCGGCCGGCTCGCACGACAGCATGGATGACGACGACGAATCCGAACCCGCCGTCGGCGCCACCAGCCAGGGCGGCGACACCGCCTCCTCCGGCGAGCAGATGCAGGACTTCAACGTCGACGTGGTCACCTCCATGCTGGACGACATGGGCTACTCGCCGCGCCGTTCGGAAGGCGACGAAGGCCCGGTGCTGGTGCTGGATCCCAGCGGCACCGGCGCGGCCGACCTGCGCGTGGAACTGCTGTGCAACGACTTCACCGAGAAGTGCTACGACCTGGTCATCACCGCCACGTACAGCGCCAAGAAGCCGGTATCCCTGAAGGCCATCAACGCCTGGAACAAGGAATACCGCTGGAGCCGCGCCTACCTGGACGAGAAGAACCAGGCCGTGCTGCAGATGGACGTGAACGCGGAAGGCGCGATCGGCAAGGAAAACCTGCAGATCCTGCTGAACACCTTCATCAGCATCGCCGAGGACTTCTCGGCCATGGTGAGCAAGGGCGCGGGCAAGTAAGCATCCGAGCCACGCTCATCGAAAGCCCCTGCCAGGAAACTGGCGGGGGCTTTTTTCATCTCCGGGGCCGTCCCAAGATGAAAAATGCCCCACCCGGGGGCAGTCAGCGCACTCGGCAGGGAACCTTACTCATTCGCCGGGCACGCCCTTGCGGATATTGCGCGAGAACTGCGCCGCGTCCGCCGTGGCGCGCGCGCGGTCGGTATAGCGGCCGGCCTGGCGGTAGGCCCGCGCGCTGTCCGCCCCGCGCAGCGCGCCGATGCGGTACAGGTATTCGGGCAGGTAGCCGGACAGCAGCAGCCGGTAGTCCATCGGCAGCCCCGGCACGATGCGCCGGGCCAGCTGGTACACGATGGTGATGCAGTTGGCCGTCAGCGTGTTGTAGAAGCGCGGCTGGCGCGCCAGCCCGTTGGCCGTCTCGACATAGGCCAGGAACAGCGCGCGCGGCGCGCCCTCGGGCATGTGCACGCGGTACAGGTAGCCGTCCTCGCCGCGCACATTCGTGCGCACGCGCAGGCTGTCCGCTTCGGTGGACGCCAGCACCGACAGCTCGTACTGACGGAAGAAACCGCCGATCTCGGAGAACGTATCGCCCAGCTTGCGACGTACCTCGACCGAGAACACCACATGGCGGCCGTCGTTGAAACCGAAGGACACCAGGGCATGGGCGATCGCCGGCTTGCCCCAATAGGACAGCGCGACGTCCACCGATTCCAGGCGCGACAGATCGTAGGTCTCGGTGCGCCAGCGCACGTCGTAGTCGCTGCGCGTGCGCCAGTCGAAGTCGCGCACATCGTGCAGCGTGACCCTGTCGCCGTCGATGTCGCCGCGCGTCGTCCGCGCCACCTCCGGCATCCAGCTGCGCGCATTGGACGGCCGCACGCCCAGCCGCCACCAGGCCAGCAGGCCGAGCAGCGCGGCGCCGAACAGCCAGAGCGGCGCGGTATGTTCCAGCGCCAGGCCCAGCAGCGCCGCGCCGGCCAGCGCCAGCCAGCACGCCACGGACAGCGCGCGCCACGCGCCGCCGCGAGGCGACTGGAACCACAGCGCGCCCGCGCCCCACCCCGCCGCCGCCACGATCGCCGCACCGGCCAGGACGGCGAGGATCATTGCGCGCCTTGCGACGAGGGCGTCTCTTGCGCGTTGCGCGCCTGGGCCTCGCGGTCCTGGCTGCGCCAGGCCGCGCGCCGCTGCCCGATCAGCCGCAGCGCGGCCTGCGACATCTTCCACCAGCCGAACGGCCTGGGATCGGCCAGCATGCTGAGCGCGCGCGCGTAGTCCAGCGTCAGGCCCGGCGTCCAGGCCATGGTGAGCGCGCGCTTGCGGATCTGCGAGGCCACCCACAATTCCGGCGTCAGCAGCAGCCGCAGCAGCACGCGCCAACCGGCCTGCGGGCCGTGCAGCCGGCCGACCACGCCGTCCAGCGCCGCCTCCAGCGCGCGCGATACCGAGCTGGAACAGTTGCGATGCGTCAGGTTGTAGGTGGCATCCTGCCGGTAGGCGTCCCAGAACGCCTGCAGCCTGGCCGCGTCGTAGTTGCGGATGCGCACCTGCGTGGTGGACGGGCACCAGGCCTGCGATTCCGTGGCGTAGTCGGGCTGGAACACGCCCGGCACGTCGTTCTCGGCCGTGGCGCGCAGCAGGGCGCCGAACTGTTCGGGGGAGCGGTCGATCTCCTGCGCCGGGTACAGGCTCACATACACGCCTTCAGGCGATTCCAGCGCCGCGTGCCCCGTGGAGATGACGCCATTGACGTCCACGGCCGCGATGTAGCGGTTCAGCATCAGGTAGTTGCGCGTCTGCGCCTTGGCCGAGCCGGACGGGGTCCAGACGTGCACGGTCAGGGCGCGCTCCGATTCCAGCGGCGGGCCGTCGAACACGGTCTGCGCCGGGCCGGCGGACGCGGTCGGCATGAAGTCCGGCCGCGCGTTGACGACCAGCCCGGGATTGGCCCCCAGCGTGCGGACGCGGCGCGCCAGCACCAGCAGCTTGAAGCCGGAGAAGGCCAGGAACAGCCCCACGCAATACGGCACGGTGCCCACGTAGTGCGTGGGATAGGGCTGGAAGAAGAAGATCGCCAGCAGGATCTCGGCCACGCCCGAGGCGAACACATAGCGCCAGCGCGCGTAGCGCACCACGTAGGCGGCGATGCACTGCATCAGGCCATCGACCAGGAACAGCAGGCCGAAGATCATCGACAGCACGAAATGCCCGTGTTGATCGCCCGCCAGGACCAGCACGCCAGCCGTCAGCACGAACAGGCCCTTCACATAGCGCAGCACGCGCTGGCCGCCGACGCCTGACTTGGCGATGGCCAGCGTCGCCAGCCCCTCGATCACGATCAGCGCGGCAAAGCCGTCCAGGGGGAAATACAGCACCCCGTCCAGCGCGTCGATGAACACCACCGCGCCGGCAACCAGGAACAGCCAGCCAGCGACGGCCAGCCCGAGCGCGCGCTTGCGCAGGTAATCGACGCCCAGCAGCAATAGAACCAGATTTCCCATGCCCGTGACGCCGCGTCAGAGGCCGCTCTTGCGAGCGGTCAGGATCAGGCGCAGGCCCAGCGCGGCCATGGCGCAGGCGGCGAGCCGGTCCACCCATTTCTTCGCGCGCAGGTAGACGGCCCTCGGCCCCTGGGCCGAGAAGCACAGCGCGACGATGGCATACCAGCCGAACTCGACCAGGAACACCAGCGGCGGCAAGGCGAAATACACCCAGGCCGGCGGCTGCTGCGGCAACAGGGCCGCGAAAATGCTGCCGTACCAGATGGCGGTCTTGGGATTGCTCATCTGGGTGGCCAGTCCCGTCCAGAACGACTTGCGCGCGCTGCCGGGCCGCGCCGCCACGGCGCCGGGCAGCGCGAAGGGCTGGCTCGCGCCGCGCCAGATCTTGTACGACACATGGAGCAGGTACGCGCCGCCGGCGAGCTTCAGGCCCAGGTACAGCCATTCGACGGTCTGCAGCACGGAATAGAGTCCGGCCAGCGCCAGGCTGGCGAACAGGATGCCGCCGATGCCCATGCCCAGCGCCGAGGCCAGGCCGTCCAGGCGCGACTGGCCGATGGCGCTGCGCGCGACGATGACGAAGCTCGGGCCGGGCAGCATCGCGCCCAGCCACAGCGCGCCCAGGATGGCCAGAATGAAAGCAGGCGTATTCATCAGGATCTCCTCCCCCCGCGCGACCACGCCGCGCGCACGCCTGATTCTTGCACATCCCCACGGGCGCGATAAAAAAAACCCTGGTTCCAGGAACCAGGGTTTTCCTCCCGCCGGCACAACGGCCCCGCCTTCCGGCGCGGCCGTCATGCGCCTCAGGCGTAGGCTTCGACCGGCAGGCAGGCGCAGACCAGGTTACGGTCGCCGTAAGCGTTGTCGACGCGGGCCACGGGCGGCCAGTACTTGCCGTCGCGCAGCGAGGCCACCGGGTAGGCGGCCTGCTGGCGCGGGTAGTCGTGCAGCCACTCTTCGGCCAGCAGCATCTGCGCGGTGTGCGGCGCGTTCTTCAGGACGTTGTCCTCGCGGTCGCGTTCGCCGCGCTCGACCTGGGCGATTTCCTCGCGGATCGAGATCATGGCGTCGACGAAGCGGTCCAGCTCGGCCTGGCCTTCCGATTCGGTCGGCTCGACCATCAGCGTGCCGGCCACCGGGAAGCTCATGGTGGGCGCGTGGAAGCCGTAGTCCATCAGGCGCTTGGCGATGTCCTCGGCGCTGATGCCGCTGGTTTCCTTGAGCGGACGCACGTCCAGGATGCACTCGTGCGCCACGCGGCCGTTGCGACCCGCGTACAGCACCGGATAGTGGTCGCGCAGGCGGGTGGCGACGTAGTTCGCGTTCAGGATCGCGACTTCGGTGGCGCGGCGCAGGCCGTCGGCGCCCATCAGCGAGATGTACACGAACGGGATCGGCAGGATGCCGGCCGAACCGAAGGGCGCGGCCGAGACCGGGCCGACCTTGGCCTCGCCGGGCAGCTTGCCCTGCTCATTGACCACGCCCGGCAGGTACGGGGCCAGGTGCGCGCGCACCGCCACCGGGCCCACGCCCGGGCCGCCGCCGCCGTGAGGGATGCAGAAGGTCTTGTGCAGGTTCAGGTGCGAGACGTCGGAACCGAACTTGCCGGGCTGGGCCACGCCCACCATGGCGTTCATGTTGGCGCCGTCCAGGTAGACCTGGCCGCCGGCCTGGTGCACCAGTTCGCAGATCTCGGTCACGGCTTCCTCGAACACGCCGTGCGTGGACGGGTAGGTGATCATCAGCGCGGCCAGCTTGTCGCCGACCTGTTCGATCTTGGCGCGCAGGTCGGGCAGGTCGACGTTGCCGTTGGCGTCGGAGGCCACCACCACCACGTCCATGCCGGCCAGCTGGGCCGACGCGGGGTTGGTGCCGTGCGCCGACGAGGGGATCAGGCAGACGTTGCGCTGATGCTGGCCGTTGGCCTGGTGGTAGCCGCGGATCGCCAGCAGGCCGGCGTACTCGCCCTGCGCGCCGGAGTTCGGCTGCAGGCTGATGTTGTCGTAGCCGGTGATCTCGCACAGCGCGGCCGACAGGCGGTCGATCAGTTCCTTGTAGCCCTGGCTCTGCGAGGCGGGCGCGAAGGGGTGGATCAGCGCGAACTCGGGCCAGGTGATGGGGATCATCTCGGCCGTGGCGTTCAGCTTCATGGTGCACGAGCCCAGCGGGATCATGGTGCGGTCCAGCGCCAGGTCCTTGTCGGCCAGCTTGCGCAGGTAGCGCAGCATGTCGGTTTCCGACTGCACGCTGGAGAACACCGGGTGCACCAGGATGGCGCTTTCGCGGGCCACGGCGGCGGGGATGCCGCTGGCGGCCGCGGCGTCGAGCGCGTCGATGTCCAGCTCGACGTCATCGCGTTCCAGGCCGGAGGCGAACACGTTGACCAGGGCCTGCAGGTCGGCGGCGGTGACGGTCTCGTCCAGCGAGATGGCCAGGCGCGCGCCGTCGACGCGGCGCAGGTTGACGTGGGCGCAGTCGGCCGCGGTCAGGATGGCGGGCGTGGCCGCGCCGGTTTCCAGCAGCAGCGTGTCGAAGAAGCTGTCGTTGGCGACCTTCACGCCCAGCTTGACCAGCTCGGCGCGCAGGATCGCGGTGTAGCGGTTGACGCGGTTGGCGATGCGGCGGATGCCGGCCGGGCCGTGCCACACGGCGTACATGCCGGCCATCACGGCCAGCAGCACCTGCGCGGTGCAGATGTTGGAAGTGGCCTTTTCGCGGCGGATGTGCTGCTCGCGCGTTTGCAGCGCCAGGCGCATGGCCGGGTTGCCCTGCGCGTCCTTGGACACGCCGACCAGGCGGCCGGCCATGTTGCGCTTGTAGGCGTCCTTGCAGGCCATGAAGCCGGCATGCGGGCCGCCGAAACCGAACGGCACGCCGAAACGCTGGGCCGAGCCCACGGCGATGTCGGCGCCCCACTCGCCCGGCGCAGCCAGCACGGCCAGCGCCAGCAGGTCCGTGGCCACGGCCACCACCGCGCCCTGCGCGTGGGCGGCGTCGGCCAGCTTGCGGTAGTCGGCCACCGAGCCGGTGCTGTGCGGGTATTGCAGCAGCACGCCGAAGCATTCCGGCAGGCCTTCGGCCTCGTCGCCCACGGCGATCTCGATGTCCAGGCCCTCGGCGCGGGTGCGCACGACCTCGATGGTCTGCGGGTGCACGTGGCGCGAGATGAAGAACACCGGGCTCTTGGACTTGGCGCTGCGGCGGGCCAGCGTCATGGCTTCGGCGGCGGCCGTGCTCTCGTCCAGCAGCGAGGCGTTGGAGATGTCCAGCCCGGTCAGGTCGGCGACCATGGTCTGGTAGTTCAGCAGGGCCTCCAGGCGGCCCTGCGAGATCTCGGGCTGGTAAGGCGTGTAGGCCGTGTACCAGGCGGGATTCTCAAGAATGTTGCGCAACACCACGTTGGGCGTCTGCGTGCCGTAGTAACCCTGGCCGATGTAGCTGCGGTAGACCTTGTTGCGCCCGGCGACCTGCTTGAGCTCGGCCAGCACGTCGGTTTCGCTGCGCGAGGGCGGCAGCGCCAGCGGGGCCTGGCTGCGGATCTTGGGCGGCACGACTTCTTCGATCAGCGCGTCCAGGCTGGGGCTGCCGATCACGGCGAGCATGGCGGCCTGGTCGGCGTCGGAGGGGCCGATGTGGCGGGGAATGAAGTCGGTGTGGGTGTCTAGGGCGCGCGACATGGGGAGGATCTCGGGTGCGTGAGCGTCGGGGACGATCGGTATGGCAGCGCGCGGGCGGGCGGCGGCAGCCGCCGGCCCGCGCGGGACGGGCTTAGCCGTTGGCGACGGCTTCGTAGCCGGCGGCGTCCAGCAGCTTGTCCGCATCGGCGGCGTTGTCCGGCTTGATCTTGAAGATCCAGGCGGTGAAGGCCGACTCGTTGATCAGGTTGGGATTGCTTTCCAGCTCTTCGTTGAAGGCGACGATCTCGCCGGCCACGGGCGCGTAGATGTCGGAGGCGGCCTTGACCGACTCGACCACGCCGGCGGTTTCGCCAGCGGCCAGCTTGGCGCCGACCTTGACGTCGCCGACGAAGACCAGGTCGCCCAGCTGGTCCTGGGCGGTGTCGGTGATGCCGACGACGAACACGTCGCCTTCGGCTTTGACCCATTCATGGGACTCGGTGTACTTGCGATCGGTGGGCAGGCTCATGGGAACTCCTGGGGCTATTCGGATGGGGAAAAAGGATTGCGCGCCTCGCGCGCGGGCCTGCCGGCCGGCGCGCGCGAAGCTTCGAGTTTACGAGTGTTCGACGGCTTTGCCGTTACGGACAAACGGCAGCTTGCAGACCAGGGCGGGCACCCATTTGCCGCGGATGTCCACCTCGACCGTGTCGCCGGGAACCACGCCCACGGGCAGGCGGGCGAAGCCGATGGACACGCCCAGGGTGGGCGACATGGTGCCGCTGGTCAGCTCGCCCGCGCCCTGCTTGGCGCGCACGGCCATGTGGGCGCGCATCACGCCGCGTTCCTGCAGCTTCAGGCCGAGGAAGGCGGCCGGGGTGGCGAATTGTTCCAGCGCGTCGCGGCCGATGAAGCGGCGCTCGGCGTTCTTAAGGGATACCGTCCAGGTCAGGCCGGCCTGGTCGGGCTGGATCAGCTCGTCCATGTCCTGGCCGTAGAGGTTCATGCCGGCTTCCAGGCGCAGCGTGTCGCGCGCGCCCAGGCCGCAGGGACGCACGCCCTGCGCAGCCAGGTCGCGCCACAGCGCGACGGCCTGCGTGGCGGGCAGCACGATCTCGAAGCCGTCCTCGCCGGTGTAGCCGGTGCGGGCCACCAGCGTATCGTCGCCCACCTGGGCGGCCACGAAGGGCGTCAGCGGTTCGCTGGCGGCCTGCCAGGCCGGACGCGCGGCCCAGACCTTGGCGCGGGCGTTGGGGCCCTGCACGGCGATCATGGCCAGGTCGCGGCGCGGCGCGATGGCCACGTCGAACTTGCCGGACTGCCGGACGCGCTGCATCCAGGCGATGTCCTTGTCGGCGGTGCCGGCATTGACCACGACGCGCCACTGATCGGCGGCGAAGAAATAGATGATCAGGTCGTCGATCACGCCGCCCTGCGGATTGAGCATGCAGCTGTACAGCGCCTTGCCCGGCACGGTCAGCTTGGCCACGTCATTGGCGACCAGGCGCTGCAGGAAGGCGAAGGCGTCCGGGCCCGTCACATCGACGTTGAGCATGTGCGAGACGTCGAACATGCCGGCGTCCTGGCGCACGGCGTGGTGCTCTTCCAGCTGCGAGCCGTAGGCCAGCGGCATGTCCCAGCCGCCGAAGTCGACCATTCGGGCGCCGGAAGCGATGTGTTTGTCGGCCAGCGGGGTGCGTTTGAGGGTTGCGGACATGCGCGGGAACTCCGGAGCGGCAGCGTTGCCAGGGTTGCGGAAAGCCGCCAGCGGACACGCGTCCACGGCACGGCTGAATCTTCCGCCCCTCTGTCCTTTTGCCTGAGAGTTGCCCCGCGTGGCGGGTGTGCACCTTCGGCGCCTGGGCTGCCCGCTACGTCCCCATTCGGGACGGCCTGAAAGGCGCGGCGCCAGGTCTCTCCAGAGTGCTGTTTTGCCGCGTCGACCGAAAACCGGGACAGGGCAAGCATGGACGGTATGGGTTACCTGAGCGATTCCGGGCGAATTGCGCCTTCGGCGGCGGCCAGCTTGATGGCCGCTCTCTCCCGCAACATGCATGACAGCGGCGCAAGCATACATCGAAACCCCGGGCGCCGGAAAGCGAGGAAACCCGGCCGTCCGCGCGCCGTTCGGAGGCGCCGCCGCTAACCCAACGCGGTATCCAGCAACATCATCAGCACGAAGCCCAGCATCAGCCCGCCGGTGGCATGGACCTCGTGTCCCTTGCGGTGCGATTCGGGAATGATTTCATGGCTGATGACGAACAGCATGGCCCCGGCGGCAAAGCCCAGTCCCCACGGCAGCAAGGCCGCCGACCAGCCCACCACGGCCGCGCCCAGCACCGCGCCCAGCGGCTCCACCAGGCCCGACAGCATGCCCAGCGCCACCGCGAAGGCGCGCTTGTAACCGGCGGCCATCAGCGCCACCGCCACCACCAGCCCTTCGGGAATGTCCTGGATGGCGATGCCGGTGGCCAGCGCCGTGCCGCGCAGCGGGTCGTTGCCGGCATAGCCCACGCCGATGGCCAGCCCTTCGGGCAGGTTGTGCAGCGTGATGGCGAACACGAACAGCCAGGTGCGGCGCAGGCGATGCGCCTCGATGCCTTCCCTGCCCTTGATGAAGTGCTCGTGCGGCAGGCAGCGGTCCATCAGCAGCAGCACCGCCGCGCCCAGCAGGATGGCGGCGCCGACCAGGATGCCGGCGCCCCAGGGGCCATGCCCCTGCTCGCCGGCCGCGGCGATGCCGGGCGCCACCAGCGAGAAGGCGCTGGCGGCCAGCATGACGCCGGCGCCGAAACCGTACAGGCTGTCCTGCACCTTCTGCGGCAGGGTCTGGGCGAACAGCACGGGCAGCGTGCCCAGCGCGGTCGCGGCGGCGGCCATCATGCCGCCCAGCAGCGCGTCGGCCACGTGCGGCGCGCGCACGTCCAGATAGACCCACAGCTGGTACAGGGCCAGGCAGGACACCAGCACGGCCAGCGTCCAGATGCTGACGCTGGTGGCGGCGGGCCGGATCCGGTGTCGGCTGAATGTGTTCATGGGCGCCTCGCTGGCGTAACCGCGATCAGCCCACGGCGGCCGCGTAGCGGCGCGCCACCTCGGACCAATCGATCACGTTGTAGAACGCGCCGATGTACTCGGGGCGGCGGTTCTGGTATTTCAGGTAGTAGGCGTGCTCCCATACGTCCAGGCCGAGGATCGGGGTATTGCCGTGCATCAGCGGACTGTCCTGGTTGGCGCTGCTCTCGACCACGAGCTTGCCGGCCGGCGGCACCGACAGCCAGGCCCAGCCGCTGCCGAAGCGGGTCAGCGCGGCCTTGGTGAAGGCTTCGCGGAAGGCATCCAGCCCGCCGAGGTCGGACGCGATGGCCTGCGCCAGCGCGCCGTCGGGCGCGCCGCCGCCGCGCGGCGACATCACGCTCCAGAACAGGCTGTGGTTGGCGTGACCGCCGCCGTTGTTGCGCACCGCGGCATTGATGGCGGCGGGCAACTGGTCCAGCCGCGCCACCAGCGCCTCGACCGGTTCGTCGGTCGACAGGCCGGCGCCTTCCAGGGCGGCGTTCAGGTTGTTGACGTAGGTCTGGTGATGCTTGCTGTGATGGATCTCCATCGTCAGCGCGTCGATGTGCGGCTCCAGCGCTTCATAGGC
Source organism: Achromobacter sp. Marseille-Q0513 (assembly GCF_018195695.1). Lineage (NCBI taxonomy): Bacteria > Pseudomonadati > Pseudomonadota > Betaproteobacteria > Burkholderiales > Alcaligenaceae > Achromobacter > Achromobacter sp. Marseille-Q0513. The sequence goes on from NZ_JAGTJY010000057.1 coordinate 15,750, forward strand.
GTAGGGTAGCGGGGGCAAGGTATAGGCCATCTGGTGTCTCCGTCAGATCGTCCCTTGGTGGCAGGGATGAATCACTATCGAAAACACAAATGATATTTATTTTTATTTAATACCACAACGAGATTGTCACAATCCGCGCGATAAGGTCGGCCTATCGCCGCCGGACGCGTACCCGGCGGCGGCCCGATCCCGTCGCTACAGCGCCTTGCCGCAGGCCACGCCCGAGGCCCAGGCCCACTGGAAGTTGTAGCCACCCAGCCAGCCGGTCACGTCCACGGCCTCGCCGATGAAGTACAGGCCGGGCACGGTGCGCGCCTGCATGGACTTCTGGTCCAGCCCGCGCGTGTCCACCCCGCCGCGCATGACCTCGGCCTTCTTGTAGCCGGCCGTGCCGCTGGGCACCAGCGTCCATTGATGAATATCCTGGGCCAACCCGCGCAACGTCTTGTCCGGCGCATCGGCCAGCCGCAAGGCGGCCAGTCCTGGCTTGCCGCCCTGCTCGGCCAGCGCCAGCCAGGCCTCGGCCAGCCGCTTGGGCCACAGCCCGGCCAGCACCGTGTGCAGTTGCTGGCGATTGCCGGACTTGGCGTCCAGCAGCTCGGCGGCCAGGTCACGGCCCGGCGCCAGGTCCACCACAATGGGCTCGCCCGGCTTCCAGTAGCTGGAAATCTGCAGGATCGCCGGCCCCGACAGCCCGCGATGCGTGAACAGCAGGTCTTCGAGGAACTCGCCGCGCGCCTTGCCCTGCCCCGTGGACAGGCTCACTTCCAGCGCCACGCCGGACAGCGCCGACAGCGGCTGCCACTGCGCCGCGTCGAAGGTCAGCGGCACCAGCGCGGGCCGCGGCTCGACGATCTTCAGGCCGAACTGGCGCGCGATCTTCAGGCCGAAATCGGTGGCGCCCAGCTGCGGGATCGCCATGCCGCCGGTGGCCACGACCAGCTTGGCCGCGCGGATGAGGCCCTGGCTGGTGCGCAGCTCGAAACCCTGCTCGCCATGGACGATCTCGGCCACCGAACAGCCCATGCGCCAGGCCACCCCGCCCTCGTCGCACTCGGCGCGCAGCAGCCCGATGATGGATTCGCTGGAATCGTCGCAGAACAGCTGGCCGCGATGCTTCTCGTGCCAGGACACGCGATGGCGCTTGAGCAGCGCCAGGAAATCCTGCGGCGTGTAGCCCGCCAGCGCCGAACGGCAGAAGTGCGGGTTCTCGGACAGGAAGTTGGCGGGGCCGGCGCCGAGATTGGTGAAATTGCAGCGGCCCCCACCGGAAATGCGGATTTTCTCGGCCAGGCGCTCGGCGTGGTCCACCAGGACCACGCGCAAGCCCCGCTGGCCGGCCACCGCGGCGCACATCATGCCCGCGGCGCCGGCGCCCAGCACGGCAACGTCAAACAACATCGGCGCTCCGGATCCTTGCGGGATCACTCTTCCTTCAGGCAGTCGACGTAGTAGCGCTTCTCGCCGTCCTCGCCCACCTCGTCGGCCAGGCCGTGGATGTAGGTCTCGAAGCCCGGGAAGCGCTCGTTGAACTCACGCGCGAACTGCAGGTACTGCACGATGGTGCGGTTGAAGCGTTCGCCCGGAATCAGCAGCGGGATGCCCGGCGGGTACGGCGTCAGCAGCACGCCGGTGACGCGGCCTTCCAGCTTGTCGATGTCGACGCGCTCGACCTCGCGGTGCGCCATGCGGGCGAAGGCGTCGGACGGCTTGAGCGCCGGCACCATGTCGCTCAGGTACATCTCGGTGGTCAGGCGGGCCACGTCGCGCTCGCGGTAGGCCTCGTGGATCTGCTGGCACAGGTCGCGCAGACCCATGCGCTCGTAGCGGCGATGCACCTTGCAGAAGTCGGGCAGGATGCGCCACAGCGGCTGGTTGCGGTCGTAGTCGTCCTTGAACTGCTGCAGCGCGGTCAGCAGCGTGTTCCAGCGGCCCTTGGTGATGCCGATGGTGAACAGGATGAAGAACGAATACAGGCCGGTCTTCTCGACCACCACGCCGTGCTCGGTCAGGTACTTGGACACCAGCGCGGCCGGGATGCCGGTCTCGCCGAAGCTGCCGGACATGTCCAGGCCCGGGGTGATGATCGTGGCCTTGATCGGGTCCAGCATGTTGAAGCCTTCGGCCAGGTCGCCGAAGCCGTGCCAGTGCTCGTTGGACTCGAGGATCCATTCGTCGCGGTTGCCGATGCCTTCGGACACCAGGCGGTTCGGGCCCCAGACCTTGAACCACCAGTCGTTCTTGCCGAATTCGGATTCCACCTTGCGCATGGCGCGGCGGAAGTCCATGGCTTCGCGGATGCTTTCCTCGACCAGCGCGGTGCCTCCGGGCGGCTCCATCATGGCGGCGGCCACGTCGCAGGACGCGATGATCGCGTACTGCGGCGACGTGGACGTGTGCATCAGGTACGCCTCGTTGAAGACGTTGCGGTCCAGCTTGCGGGTCTCGGACTCCTGCACGATGATCTGCGAGGCCTGCGAGATGCCAGCCAGCAGCTTGTGCGTGGAGTGCGTGGCGAACACCATCGCGTCCTTGCTGCGCGGGCGGTCCTGGCCGATGGCGTGCATGTCCTGGTAGAACTCGTGGAACGCCGCGTGCGGCAGCCAGGCTTCGTCGAAGTGCAGCGTGTCGACGTGGCTGCCGAGCTGCTCCTTGATCATTTCGACGTTGTAGATCACGCCGTCGTAGGTGCTCTGCGTCAGCGTCAGGATGCGCGGGTTCTTGTTGACGGCCTCGCGCGCGAAGGGATTGGCCTCGATCTTCTTGCGGATGTTGTCCGGGTGGAATTCTTCCAGCGGGATCGGGCCGATGATGCCCAGGTGGTTGCGCGTCGGGCGCAGGAACACCGGGATCGCGCCCGTCATGGTGATGGCGTGCAGGATCGACTTGTGGCAGTTGCGGTCCACCACCACCACGTCGCCGGCGGCGACGTTGGCGTGCCACACCACCTTGTTCGAGGTGGATGTGCCGTTGGTCACGAAGTAGCAGTGGTCGGCGTGGAAGATGCGCGCGGCGTTCAGCTCGGACTCGGCCACCGGGCCGGTGTGGTCCAGCAGCTGGCCCAGTTCATCCACGGCGTTGCAGACGTCGGCGCGCAGCATGTTCTCGCCGAAGAACTGGTGGAACATCTGGCCCACGGGGCTCTTCAGGAAGGCCACGCCGCCGGAGTGGCCGGGGCAGTGCCAGGAATACGAGCCGTCCTGCGCGTACTTCACCAGCTCGCGGAAGAACGGCGGCGGCAGGCTGTCCACGTAGCTGCGCGCTTCGCGGATGATGTGGCGGGCCACGAACTCGGGCGTGTCCTCGAACATGTGGATGAAGCCGTGCAGCTCGCGCAGGATGTCGTTCGGGATGTGCTCGGACGTGCGCGTCTCGCCGTACAGGTAGATCGGGATGTCGGCGTTGCGAAAGCGCAGCTCGCCGATGAAGGCGCGCAGGTTCTTGATCGCGCTGGCCACGTCCTCGGGCGAGTCCACGTCGAACTCTTCATCGTCGATCGACAGGATGAAGGCGCTGGCGCGGCTCTGCTGCTGCGCGAAGGAACTCAGGTCGCCATAGCTGGTCACCCCGATCACCTCGACGCCCTCGGCCTCGATCGCGGCGGACAGGGCACGGATACCAAGACCGGACGCGTTCTCGGAACGGTAGTCCTCGTCGATGATGAAGATGGGGAAGCGGAATTTCATGCAGGCGCTCCTGGGGCAAGGCAAACGGACGCGTATAAGGGTCGCGAGTGTACTGCGGTAAATAAACCGCCTGGAGGCAGGCGGCGCGTAAGCCCGCCGGGGGTGCGGGAATGGCCGAATTGTAGGGCGCTTTTTCTTTCAGTCCCAAGGCAATCCGCCCCGGGGCGCCCGCAGCGGCCCGCGGGTGTTGCGCATATGCCCCGCCGGGCGCGCCAGCGGGGCCGCGGCAGGCCGCCGCGACGGCGGAAAAACGGGGATCTAGTGTGCTGTCCCGTAGGTACGTCCGCATGACGAAATTCATCCATAGACGTCAGGGCTAGGCGCAAACCGCAGTGATACCCGTAGGTATCGCGAGGATTTGCAACGACGCCATGGCGGCTAGGGGTGGATTTCGTGCGGGCGTATCTGCGGGACAGCACACTAACGCAGGGTCAGGGTCTCGCCGGCATGCAGGGCCGCGATGAAGCGTTCGAAGTAAGGCGGGATGGCCTCGGCCTGCCCGTAACGGATGCGGCGCTCAACCTTGGCAATGGCGGCCAGGCAGACCTGGGCGCCGGACTCGCCGCAGACCAGCACCACCGGATCCTCGTCGTCGCAGACTTCGTACAAGCCGCCGTGCTCGCGCCGCGCCACCTCGTACAGGTAGGCGGCCGCGCCCACGGTCTGCATCGGCGTCAGGGCCAGCGCGCCGACGTGGGCGGCCTCGAGCGCGGCATCCAGCGCATGGAGGCTGCCCGGCGTGTAGTCCAGCCCGGCGCCGGCTGGGCCGGCGGCCTGGACGAAATCCTGGGCGGCGGCGGCCACCCGCGCCACGAACTCCGCCTGGACTTCGTCGCGCCTGGCTTCATGGTTTGTCTTGAGGAAACCGAACATCAAGGGCTCCTTGGAGAAAACCGCTAGCGGCGATGAAAACCATTATAGGCAAGCGTCCCCCTATACTGGGCTGCCGCGCCGCAAGGCGTGCCCATTTCCCAACACCCCGCCATGCCCGATCCGCTGATACGACGATTGACGCCCGCCGACGCCGCACCCTTGCGTCAGTTGCGCCTGGACGCCTTGCGCGAAACGCCCGAAGCGTTCGGATCGAGTTACGAAGAGGAACATACGCTCACGCTGGACGATATCCGCGCCTGGGTCGCCACGGACATCGAAAACGCCATGTTCGGCGTGTTCATCGACGGCGCGCTGGCCGGCATGGCCGGCGTGGGCCGGCAGCACAAACTGAAGATGCGCCACAAGGCGCAGATCTGGAGCGTGTACATGGCGCCCGCCGCGCGCGGGCGCGGACTGGCGCGCCAGCTGATGCTGGCCGCCATCGATCATGCCGGCGGCATGCGCGGCGTGCGCCAGTTGCAACTGAGCGTCACGGCCGGCAACCTCGCCGCGCGCGCGCTGTACGAGAGCCTGGGCTTCGCGGAGTACGGCATGGAGCCTGAAGGGCTGTGCGTGAACGGCGTGCTGCACGACGAAAGACTGATGACGCTGCGCCTGGCCGGCGACTGAGCGCCATCCGTCGGCACGCCGCTGGCAGCGCGCCGCGCCTTCCCACCCCGGCGGCATCGCCGCGCGGCGCGATCTCAGCCCGCGCTGGAGCGCCGGCGCGCGCCGTAGGAGCACACCTGGTTGCGGCCGCCATCCTTAGCCTTGTACAGCGCCTGGTCGGCAGCCTTGATGACCGCTTCGGGCGCGCGCAACGCGTCGCCGCGCTCGGCCACGCCGATGCTGACCGTCACGCGCAACGGCCGCGTGTTGCGTCCGCTCCGGGCGCCACGGCGACGCAAGCCCGCCTGGTCCGTCCGGGGCCGTGCCGGCTTGTCGCGCAGGCGCATCTGGTAGGCCTCGATGGCGCGCCGCACGGCTTCCAGGTGCGGCATGCTTTCAGCCGCGGTCTTGCCGGGGAACACCAGCGTGAATTCCTCGCCGCCATAGCGGTAGGCATGGCCGCCGCCGGACACGCGGCGCAGTTGCGCCGCGACCATGCGCAGCACCTGGTCGCCCACGTCGTGGCCATGGGTATCGTTGAAGGCCTTGAAATGATCCACGTCCGCCATGGCCAACGTGTAGACCCGGCCCATGCGTTGCAGCTTTTCGTTCAGCGCGCGCCGGCCCGGCAGCCCGGTCAGTTCGTCGCGGAACGCCATGTGGAACCCTTCATGGGCCAGCGAAATGCACAGCGAGGTCAGCGCGGCGGCCGACATCAGCGCCAGCTCGACCGGATGCTGCGCGCCGCGCGGCAGGGCCCATGCCATGCAGACGAAGCCCAGCCACTGGCCGGCCTGCTGCGGACGGCCATAGCGCAACAGCAGCAGGGTCAGCGTCAGGCCGGTCGCCAGCAGCGCGGCCAGCGCCTCGACCGGCACGCCCAGGCGCGCCAGCGCGCCTTGCACGGCCAGCGTGCTGAAGAAGTCCGCCGTGCCTTCCTTGCCCGCCAGCGCGATGGCGGCCGCGCCCGAGGCCATCAGGCCCAGCCGCGCGGCCAGGTCCAGCAGCACGCTGGAGCGCTCGGCCCACAAGGCATTGATGGTATAGGCCAGCGCCCACCAGGCCAGCGCCGGCCCCAGCGCCCACGGCGCCTGCTCCGCCAAGGCAGGCCAGGCAGCCGCAGCGACCAGCACGCTGAGCATCAGCGCCATGGTCTGCGAACGCTGGTACATCAGGCAGATGGCGATGCCGATCAGCGCCATCACCCAGGGCACGTAGGGAACGATCAGCGCCAGGGCGGGCGGCCAGTCCTGCCAAAGCAGCAGCCCCGCCGCCGCCGCCACCGGCAGCGCAGGATAGAACAACAGGGGCAGCCAGGGGATATGGGGGTAACGCACGATAGGGCCTTGCTCACGCTTGCTGAAATGACGTCGCCAAATCGGCAAACACATATTCCACTTTACGGTCGCCCCCTGGGGTTCTTTAGCGCCGCGCAACCGGCGGTCGCCGTGCTATGTTGGTCGTCCCTGCCCGCGCCTGCGCCGCCATGAGACTCCTGATCAATATCGACGTGCCCGACCTGGAGCGCGCCATCGGCTTCTACGAACATGCTTTCGGGCTGACCCTGTCGCGCCGCCTGGGACCGGCGGTGGCGGAAATGGCCGGCGCCGAGGCCCCCATCTATCTGCTGGAAAAGGCCGCCGGCACGCCGGCGGCGGGCGCGACGCGCCAGCCGCGGGATTACGCCCGGCACTGGACGCCGGTGCACCTGGACGTGGTGGTGGACGATGTGGACGCGGCCGTGACGCGAGCCGTCGCGGCTGGCGCCCGGCTCGAAGACCCGGCCGCCACCCATGCCTGGGGCCGCATCGCCCACCTGAGCGACCCTTTCGGCCATGGCATCTGCCTGCTGCAGTTCCTGGGCCGGGGCTACGACGAACTGGCCGAACCGGCGCTGCGCTACCCGGCCGTGTCCGAAGCCGATTTCGAGGACCTGCTGGCGTTGCGTATCGCCGCCATGCGCGCAAGCCTGGAGCGGCTGGGCCGTTTCGACCCCGAGCGCGCGCGCAGCCGGCTGCAAGCCACCTTCCGCCCGGAATACACCTGGGCAATCGAGCTGGAAGGAAAACGCGTCGGCTTCTACGCCCTGCGCCCGGATGGCGACGGCCTGCGCCTGGACCACCTGTACCTGCACCCATCGGTCCAGGCCCGGGGCCTGGGCGGCCGCACGCTCAAGCGCCTGCTGGCACTGGCCGACGCGCAAGGCCTGCCGCTGCGCGTGGGCGCCCTGCGCGACAGCGATTCGAACCGCTTCTACCAGCGCCACGGCTTCGTCCAGGTCGACGAAAGCGAATGGGACATCGAATACCTGCGCCCCGCGCAGGCGAAAACCGGGGGCTAGCGCCTCCAAGACGCGCGACGGCGGCTTTGCCGCCACACGACAACGCCCCGCCCGCCAAGGAAGGTCAGGACGAAGCAGGGCGAAAGGCAGACCCAACGAAGAGGAACGCCACAACGCGGCAAGTCAGCCCCAATCGGGGCCGCGCGGATCCGGCTCCGCCGGTCCGCAGCCGGCGCCCCCTGGGGGGAAGCGCGCAGCGCTTCGGGGGGGTTATGTTCTAGGCAGCGTAACGCCGCGTTGGCCCTGATACTTGCCGCCGCGATCGCGGTAGGAGGTCTCGCAGACCTCGTCGCTTTCCAGGAACAGCATCTGCGCGCAGCCTTCGCCGGCGTAGATCTTGGCGGGCAGCGGCGTGGTGTTCGAGAATTCCAGCGTGACGTGGCCTTCCCATTCCGGCTCCAGCGGCGTCACGTTGACGATGATGCCGCAGCGCGCGTAGGTGCTCTTGCCCAGGCAGATGGTCAGCACGCTGCGCGGAATGCGGAAATACTCGACGGTGCGCGCCAGTGCGAAGGAATTGGGCGGAATGATGCAGACATCGCCCTTGAAGTCCACGAACGAGCCTTCGTCGAAGTTCTTGGGATCGACGATGGTGGAATTGATGTTCGTGAAGATCTTGAATTCGTCGGCGCAGCGCACGTCGTAGCCGTAGCTGCTGGTGCCGTAGCTGACAATGCGCCCGCCATTGGCCGTGCGGACCTGACCCGCTTCAAAGGGTTCGATCATGCCGGCTTCGGCCTGGCGGCGGATCCAGCGGTCGCTTTTGATGCTCATGATGGCAATGGTGCTCGGGGGAATGGACAGCCCTGATTTTATCTCGAGCGGCAGAACTGCCCCCCCTGACAGAGTTGCCCCCCTAATCCAGGCCGCACGGATCCGGCTCCGCCGGTCCGTCGCGGCGCCCCCCTTGGGGGGGAAGCGCGCCAGCGCTTCGGGGGGGGCCTACCCCCCCCTTCTAGTCCCCAAAGAATGTGCGGTAAACCAGGGCGATGCCGTTGACCGCGCCGCCCTTCAGGTCCACCGACCAGCGGCGGCTCAGCCGGTAACTGGCGCGTCCCACGGTGTCGGCGCCGGCCAGGGCCTGCTCCACGCTCAGCGTGATGCCGTTGGCGAAAGTCTTGCTGGCCACCAGGAACTGGGTCGCCAGGCGGCTGTCGCTGTCGCGGTTGACGTCGCCGGCCACGGTGCGGTCCGGCAGCAGGCTGCCGGAGCTGCCGATATTGCCGCTGCGGATGCTGACATCATCCAGCCCGAACTGCTTGTAGAACGGCGGCCCGCCTCCGCCCAGCAAAGCCGTGCCCACCGACAGCAGCAGCGCGGCATCGCCGCCGCTGCCGTCCGGCCCGCGCCCCAGCAGCAGCCAGGACAGCTTTTCCACATCGCTCACGTCGGGATACGACACCAGGTCGATACGCGGGCGCTGCGCCGTGCCTGCCACCTTGACGCCGGCCTCGACCTGCTCGCCGGTGCGCAGGGCCTCGATGTCCAGCACGGGATTGTCCAGCCGCCCCTGGAACGTCAGCGTGCCGCGGCGCAGCCGCAGCTTCTGGCCATAGGCCTCGATGCCGCCGCCGCGCGTGCGCAGCGCGCCCACGCCGGTCAGCCGGCCGTCGCTGAGCAGGATCTGGATCGAGCCCAGCAGGCCCGCGTCCAGGCCCATGCCGGTGATGTAGAAGCGCGGCCCCATGTCGAACTTGAGGTTCATGCTGGTCTGCAGCGGCGTGGACGCCGCGCCGGGATCGTCGCCCGGCCGGCGCACCTTCACGTCGTCGTCCAGCGTGGGCACGCCCTGCAGGATCTCCAGGCTGAACCAGCCGGCGTCCGCCTTGAGGTCGCCCACGATGTCGATGCGCGGCAGGGCGACGTTCAGATCGACCGAGCCGGACACCATGGCATAGCGGTCCGAGCGCTGCAGCGCCGGGAAACGGTACAGCGTCAGGCGCAGCTGGCCGCCGCCATCCGTCAGGCTCCAGCGTCCGCGGGCCTCGGCATAGCCGTCCTTGGCCTCGGGATTGGTGGTGATCCATTCCTTGGTGCGCCATTCTGCCGGCATCACGCGCAGCGAGGCCGGGAAGCGCAGGCTGTCCAGCACCAGGCTGTCGCCGTCCAGGCGCGCCGCCAGCTTGCCCTCGACCAGCCGCACGCCGTCGTCGATGCGCACAACCCGCAGCCGGTCGCCGCGGATCGCGCCGCTGCCCGTCCACTTGCCCGTCAGCGTGCCCTGGGCCTCCAGGTTGGCCTTGACCGTGCCGCCGACTTCCATCGCGTCGCCCACGAACAGGCCGACCCATGCCAGGTCGGCGATGTCGGCATCCAGCTTGGCGCGGATCGGCTGGCGCGCATCCAGCGCCATGCCGCCCTGCGCATCCACGGCGAGCACGGCCGAGGCCGTGCCGTTGACCACGCCCATCTTCTCGGTGGCCAGGGCCAATTTGGCATCCAGGCGGCTGGCGCTGGCCGAGGACGGCGTCGCGGTCAGGTCCAGCGTCAGCGCCGTCAGTCCCAGCGGCACGGGCGGATCGCCCGGAATCAGCAGATCGCCGTCGCGGCGGGCGATGCGGGCCGAACCCGCCAGGCGGCCGTCGAACTTCAGGTCCCAGGACACATCGAGCGCGATGCGGCGCTTGGCTTCGGCCACCATGGCGTGGGCCCGCGTGGGGCCCTGGTCCGGCCGCCTGGCGGCTTCGGGATCGACGGCGGCGATCCCCTGCCGCGTCATGGCCGCCGTGATCACCAGGTTGTCCGCCTGGCCGGCGGTTTCCCAGCGCGCGCCGCCGCCGCGCGAGCCCTTGTGGGCCAGCGTCAGGCGTTCCTTGCCCGGCAGCGTCAGGCCGAGCGTGGTGGCGCCGACCTGCCACTGCCATTGCGGCGCGACCGCCCCGGGCAGGTAGGCCACGGACAGCGGCCGCTCGGCAGCGACCGCGAAGCCGGCCGATTCCGCATTGAGCCGCGAAAACGTGCCGCGCCAGCCCGTCAGGGCGGCATCGGCCTCGCCCGCCGGGCCGCGTCCCCAGCCCCCGGCAAATGCGATATCAGCCTGCGCCGGCGCTTCGCCCAGCACCCCCGCGCGGACCTTGGCCGGCACGTAGCGGGCGCTGAACTCGCCGCGATGGGCGGCCGCCGTGCCGTTGAGCTTGCCCTTCAATTCCGCTCCGCCCGGCAGTCCCGGCCAGAAAGCGTCCAGCTGCGGCGCTTGCGCGTCCAGCGCCAGCGACCCGTCGGCCGCGCCCACGTCGCCCTGGGCGCGGATGCGGTTGCGACCCAGCGTCAGGTCCACGTCCAGGCCCTGGATGCGCAGGCCGGCCAGCGGATCGTCGGTCGCGCCGGCCCCTGGCGTTGCCGTCCCGGCGGTGGCGGGCGTCGACGCGCCGTCCGCGACGGCGGCGGGCGGCGTGGCCGCCGGCAATTCGACCCGGGCCTTCAGCGCGCCCGCCAGTGGCTGCTTGTTCCAGCGCGAGCCTTCCTGGATGCGCAGGTCCACTGCCGCCAGCCGCAGTTGGCTCAGGTTCTCCAGCTCGGCGCCCAGATCCGCGCTCAGGCTCAGCACGGCCTGCGGAATGTCCTTGCCCAGCCACGGCCCCAGGTCCAGCCGCTCGGCGCCCACCTTGCCCTCGATGCGGTCGCGCCCCTGGCCGTCCGCCGCGGCCTTGAGGTCGAACTGCGCCGTCAGCGTGGACGCGTCCGGCAGGCGCGCCTGGGCGCTGGCGCTGCGCAGCACCAGGGGCGTGCGCGGCGCCAGATCGGCCAACACATTCAACGCCAGCCCGGAGCCGGTGCCTTCCAGCTTGGCCTGCAGGCCGTCCAGCGAGCCCGCGGCGTCGGCGCTCAGCAACACACGGCAGGCCGGTTCCGGGGGGCCGACGAAAGCGGTGGCCGGCGCCGGCGCGTCGGCGGGCGTGGATGCCGGCGTCGCGCCCGCTGCCTTGCCGGCCTTTTGCGCCTGGGCGGGCTTGCCCGCCTTGCCGGATGCCTTGCCGGCCTTGTCCGTCTTGTCCGCGCCATCCGGCCGCGCCCCGCCCGCCTGGGCGTTCGCGCCATCGCCGACGATGGCGCGCAGGCGCTCGGCCTGGCACAGCGGGGAATCAGGGCCGGCGCCCCGCGCGGCCACGTCCAGCCGCAGGCTGAACGGCCACGGGTCCGCCAGCGCGCGCAGCTCGGCCTCGCCGCTCAGCTCGGCCTGTCCGATCTCATGGCCGACGCGCAGGCTGGCGATGCGCAGCTGCGCGCTGTCCTGCCCGGCCGCGAAGGTGGCGGCCAGACCGCCGAGCGACACGGGCAGGGCCTCGCCGTTCTGCAGCAGATGGAATTCGCCCAGCGTCAGCTGGTCCAGCGCGATGTCCACCGGCAGCGACGGCAGGCTGAAGGGCGCCTCGTCCTGTGCGGGCGGCGTTTCTTCGGCTGCCGCCGGCGCCAGCGTCACCGTCACGGCCGCGGCCGACAGCTCGCGCACGTGCAGCCGCCGCTGGCCCAGCGCGCGCCAGTCCACTTTCAGGCCCAGGTCCGCGATTTCGACGCGGGTGCCGCCCGTCTCGAGCTCCAGCCGTCCCACGTTCAGGCCGCGCAGCACCGAGCCGCGCACGTCCAGCGCCTGGCCGTCCAGTTGCTGCGCCGCCGTGGTCAGCAGCAGACGCGTGCCGCTCTGCGTGCCGGCCAGCCAGAACAGGAAACCGCAGGCCAGCACCGCCAGCATCGCCAGCCCGGGCAGCCACCACACCAGAAGATGGCGCAGGATCGCGCGCAACGTCCTCAAAACGCGATCCCCAGGGAGAAGTGCAGTCGCAGGCTGCGGTCGCGCTGGCCGTAGGCCACGTCCAGGAACAAGGGCCCGGCCGGCGTGCGCACGCGCGCGCCCACGCCGTAGCCGACCGCCAGCGACATGTCGCCGAAGGATTTGGCCGCGTCGCCGGCATCGACGAACACGCCCATGCCCCAGCGCTCGTTGAAATAGTGGTCGTACTCCACGCTGCCCACCACCATCGCCGGCGCGCCCACGATCGCGCTGTCGCGCTTCAGGCCGATGCTCTGGTACTTGTAGCCGCGGATGGAACGCGCGCCGCCGGTGCGAAAGCCGAAGTCGTCAGGCACCTGGACCTTGCCATTGGCCCAGATGCGGCCTACCTCGCCACGGATGGTCAGCACGTCGCGCTTGCCGATGGGCCACCATTTCTGGCCGCGCAGCCGGGCGCGCGTATAGGGTTCGCCGGTGTTCAGCACCACGCCCAGGCCGCCGCCCACCGCGATCAGGTTGCCTTCGCGCGGGTCGTACTTGTTGTCCACGTCGCGGCGCAGCCATTCGGCGGTGGCCGTGGCGGACGGCAGCGTGTATTCGTCGCCGCCGTCGATCTTGACGTGATCCTGCGCCAGCAACAGGCCCCAGCGGGTTTCGTATTCGACGCGGCTGTCGCCGGCGGCCTTGCGCTCCTGCAGGCGCGTGGCGCCGAGCGCGTAGCGGGTCACTTCCAGCCCCTGGATGTCGGAGCGGTCGGCCAGCACGCCGAAGGAATCCTTGTAGCCGCGCTCGGTCGGCGGCAACAGGAAGTCGGCGTAGGCGCGCTGGCGCAAGCGGTCCACGCTGAAACCGGTTTCCAGCGTCAAGGGCTGGCCGAACACCACGTTCTGCCGATAGATCGATTCCAGCCGGGCGCCGGCCTCGTCGTCCACGCCCATGGACACCGACAGGCGCTTGGGCGGCGCCTCCACCACCCGCACCTGCACGGGCAGCGTGACCTCGCCATCGGAATCGTAGACCGCCGCGGGCGGCGGCTGGCCGCCGGAAACGGAGGGGTCGCCCGCCGGCGCCGAGGCCAGGGCGTCGGCCGCCCCCGGCGCGCGGGCGCGGTCGGAGATCGGTTCGGGCGCGGCCTGTCCGCCGGGCTGCTGCAGCGACACGAAGGCGCCACGGAAAAACGCGGTGGACTGCAAGTCCTGCTGCCATTGGTCGAGCCGACTCTGCTCGTAGGACGATCCCACCGAGTAGCGCACGTAGCGCTGGACCAGTTTTTCCGGCACGCGCTCCAGGCCCTCGGTCTTGAGCTCGCCCATGTTCACCTGCGGGCCGCTGTCGATGGTCACGGACAGCGCGGCGCTGGCCTGCTCGGCCTGGATGTCGGCCGCCGAGGACGTCATGCGCGCCAGCAGGAAATCGCGCTCGGACACTTCGTCCAGCAGGGCCGCCTTGGCCTTGTTCCAGTCGCTGTTGATGAAGGGCTGGCCGACCTTGAGCTGCCAGTCCTGGCGCAGCTTCTGCACGCGCTGCGCGTACTCGGGCCGCGTGATCCGGCCGGTGAAGCCGAGATCCACGGAAGACACCGTCGCGCGCTTGCCCGACACGATGCCGATGTCCCAGGTCTCGCCGCCGATGTCGGTGCCGGCTTCCAGCGTGACGGTGGGGGAAAAATAGCCCTGCGTGGCGAGCGCGGCCAGCGTGGCGTCGCGCGCGCGCCGCCGCAGCCGGCTGATTTCGCCGCCGTCCTGGTCTTCGGCCAGGCGGGCGATCGCGTCCACGGCCTCGGTAATGGCCTGCAGCGCCGCCGGCGTCACGCCGCCGGGGTCGACCACGATTTCGGGACGCTTGGCCGCCGCCTCGCCCGCCATTGCGCAGAGTCCGGCCAGAAAGGCCCGGGCTGCCCAGCGCATGCGTCAGGTCGGCTGTTGCACGACGATGGAGGGGAACTTGCCCGCCATGTCGCGGGGCAGCGCCGCAACGCTTGCCGCCAGTTTGCGGGCGATGCCGCGGTACAGGGCCGCCGCCTCGCTGCCGGGGTCGGAAACCACGGTGGGCTGGCCCGCGTCGGTCTGCTCGCGGATCGCCAGCGTGAGCGGCAGGCTGCCCAGCCAGGGCGTGTCGTACTGCTCGGCCATGCGCCGGCCGCCGCCTTCGCCGAAGATGTGCTCGGCATGGCCGCATTGCGAGCAGATGTGGATGGCCATGTTCTCGACGACGCCCAGGATGGGCACCTCGACCTTCTGGAACATGCGCAGGCCCTTGCGCGCGTCCAGCAGCGCCACGTCCTGCGGCGTGGTGACGATGACCGCGCCCACGACAGGCACCTTCTGCGCCAGCGTCAGCGCCACGTCGCCCGTGCCGGGCGGCATGTCGACGATCAGGTAGTCCAGGTCGCGCCAGTTGGTCTGGCGCAGCAGTTGTTCGAGCGCCTGCGTGACCATCGGGCCGCGCCAGATCGCCGGGGAATCCGCGTCGATCAGGAAGCCGATGGAATTGGCCTGCAGGCCATGGCCCTCGAGCGGCTCCATGCTCTTGTTGTCGCGGCTTTCGGGCCGGCCCGACACGCCCAGCATGGTCGGCACGCTGGGGCCGTAGATGTCGGCGTCCAGCAGCCCCACCTTGGCGCCCTCGGCCGCCAGGGCCAGCGCCAGGTTCACGGCGGTGGTGCTCTTGCCCACGCCGCCCTTGCCCGAGGCCACGGCGATGATGTTGCGCACGGTCGGCAGCGGCTTCCGGCCCTTCTGCACCCCGGGCGCCGCGACCTTCCAGGTCACCGAGACCTGGGAGTCGGGCGCGCCGGCCGCGGCCAGCGCCGCGACGGCGACGCCGCGCACCTGATCCTTGAAGGCGTCGGCGGGATAGCCCAGTTCCAGCGTCAGGGCGACCCGGCCGCCCTGCAGTTGAATGTCACGATCTTTTACAGATACGCCCAGATCCAGGCCGGTATTCGGGTCTTGCGCGCCCCGCAACGCGGCGCGGATGTGTTCTATCGTTATACTCATGTCACTATGGTTCCGTAGGCAGCGCGGCTTCTGCTGGCCGCCGTCCCCTAAAGGATAGCGGATACGCGGGAACCTTTCGCTGCGTTTTGCATCCGATCTTCATGACGAATCCTCTCATCCGCTTCCTCCGTGCCGTCCTGTTTGCCGCGCTGGCCCTGATCGGCATGGCGATGGCGCTGGTGTTCATGCTCTCCACCGCGATCGCCGTGGCGATCCTGTACGTGGTGGCCAAGGTGCGCGGCAAGCCGTTCGGCGTGCGCGCCTACTGGAGCCAGCGCCAAGGCGCCCGCCCGAATCCGTTCCAGTCGGCCGCCGCCCCGTTCGCGCAAGCGCGCGGCGGCGACGTGATCGACGTCGAGGCCCGCGAAGTCCGCTGACGCCGGCGCGCGCCTGCCACGGCCGCCTCGCGGCGACCTGGCGCGCACCAGGGACACTCCCTTCGGGC